>CAZEZQ010000078.1:0-4747 GCA_964516245.1 uncultured bacterium
TGGCGCAGTCGGGACAGGTGGTGGGAGAGATTTTGTTGATTGGCGGGGTGGCGTGCACCCATTTCCCTTCCACATAAACTCGTTGGCAATCGGGGCAGACTAGAAACATAGCGAGATCCTCGTTTCATAGATGAACTATTCGTGATGGGCTAAGCGAGTTATTTACAGCGAATTCACTTTTAGCAAATTTCACATTATTTATTGTACCTGAAAGTTTTCGATGTTCTATAAAAAATTCATTTCTACTTATTGCTTAAAATGAATCGAATTTGCTTTTTATAGAAATTGGAAACAGGACATAAGAGACACAAAGGACGGCAAAGATGGAAAAGAAATGCCCTTGGCATCCGATTCGAGATAAACCTTTAGAAAGACGATTCGGCAAAAAGTCTTTTTTGGAGCGCAGGTCATAGACGCGCCTTGGTGGGCGTCCTCGCCTGCAACTACATAGAGAGCAGATTGGTTGGCCGCGTTACTATATATTGTGTAGTCGTTTTCTAGATCGGACTTTTTGCCGGATCTTCTTAGAAGTAAACTGTATAAGTCGTGAAGGGGTGTTTCCCTTTGCTGTCGGTCCAATGTTCTTCGATGCCGCCGGGGTAGAGTTCGCGAAGTTTGTGGAGATATTGGCGGTTGCTGCGGACCAGTAAAAAAGTGACTGGGCCGCGCCTTTGGACACGGTATTGTAGAAAGCGTTCGGGACGTTCTACATTTTCGCCTTTGGCATTGGGGGCGAGAAATTTGATGGTGCCATATTCAAACCACACATGCGGTGGTCCGAAGAAATAGGTGTAGTGGGTGGGGCTGGCTTCTTCATCCAAATAACGGGCGATACGGGTCCATTCGTCGAGAAGTTGGGGTTCGGATTGAATTTGGTGAAAATAACGATGCATGCTCATGATAAGCAATATTGCCAAGACTATGGTTGTGATGCTGATGCGCCATGCATGGCTCCATTTTCCCATTCGGCTGATGTGTCCTAAAACCCCTTGAAGTACAGGCGCAGCTATCAGAATAAGCCAGGGTGATAAACCTACCAGGCGTTGATAAGCAGGAGCGCGATTGGTGAACGCGCTTCCTACAATTAAGGTGGCAAACGCCCAAAAGAGCAATAGAACACTTGCGGGATGGCCCAATCGAAAGATGAGCACTAGCACTCCCGAGGCAAACAAGACCGCTGGAATGGGGTCGAGGAGGCCGCCAGAGATAAAATTCACCAGATAAGGGCTGCGGTCATAATAAGATATGGGCGCAAGTAAGGTTCGTTCGAATTGGCCTTGCAGCATTTCTGAAAAACTTTGCTGTCCCGCATATTCCCCTTGAATCATATCGCGGCCCTCTTGTGAAAAGATAGTTATGCCATCGGCACGCGAGATACTGGCATGGGGGTCATGCAGATAATTTCCCATCAGTGGGCTCATGGCGATCCAATACCCAAACAGAAAAACAATGAATGACATAAGCACTTCACGGATGGGAAGAATGCGAATGATAAATAGCAGCACAAACGAGACAAGAATGAGGGGCATTATCAAATGGGAGGCTTGATATGACAACATCCCAATGCCAGCGACAAAGCCGCTCAGACATATATTCAGAGAATTACGGGTTTGTACGCCCCGTATCCAAAAATAGAAAGCCAAAACCGTTAACAAGGTGGTTTGATTGTAACCGATGCCAATGCGCGAGTAATGAACCACATAGGTGGAAGCAGCAAATAAGAAAGTCGCGATCACCGATGGGGCAAGATCCACTACACGGCGTGCCAGAAGATAAAAGAAAGGGATGGCCGCCAAGCCAGTAAGCGCTCCCGCCATTCGAATGCCGAACCGATTGTCGCCGAACAACCACATCACCCAGCCGGGAATCAGATAAAACAAGTTAGGGAGGTTATACCAATTCAGGATGAAGAAGTTCCAACGGCCTTGTTCTCGCAATTCAATGCCGTTCATGGCGACTTCGGCTTCATCTCCATGGAAATCGGTCGGGACTTCGGTGACTCCAATCGTATACAAACAAGCGGCCAACAGGCAAATCGCTATTACAATTTGGTTAGCGGCCTGGCGGGTGATTTGAAACGCAGCGGGGGTGGAAACCATATCTTCTTGACCGCCATACCCACCTACGCTGCCTGAGGTGAATGGCAGTTCATTCAAAAGGGGATTCATAAAACTTGTTTTAGAGGTTGGGTTGTAAAAAAGCCATTTGAAAAACCAAAACAATCCAATGATCCATCCCAGCATTGGCAAATACCACGGCCATCCATGAATGCTGCGATGGACGTGCAAATATTGAAATAGAATGGGGATGAGTGTCCATAAAAAAAGAAGAATGATTTTGTGTATAGAAAGAGGGAGGTGAAATTGATTGTTGTTGTTTTGCCAATGTTCCTGCGCTCGAAACGAGCACACGGTTTCACGATAGGCAAAAATGGCAAGCAACAATGTTGAAAGCCAAAATGCCGGTAGTGGGTGATGGTTCGCTGTTGATGCGGCCAGGGTTTGGTAATGATAGGCAAGGCCAATCACAATGGTGTAACTGAGTATCAGCCATATATGAGGAGCGGGAATTCGATTGGCAAAACGAACCGCTGCAAACCACAAAATCAACGCCAGGGGCAAAAACACATAGGCGGAGAAAATGGTTTCCGAAATCCATACAGAGAACGAAGTTTGGGATTCGGGTTGGCTGGGTACCGGTGTTTGATCGGGGGGTGGGTATCGCGCTTCAATGAGTGCAAGAATTGTTGTTTGGCCCGGCAACATTACCGAAGATTTGACGTAATTCATGCGGTCGCGTATTGTTTCGATCTCTCCAGTGATGTTGATTTTGGCCAAACGCTGATTATCGCTGTCCGCCACCACTATTTCCCCATTCGGCCGGGCGTTGAGTTTGATGGGATGATCGAAACCATGATACTCTTGCACAATGTTTCTCTCAGGATCGATTTCGAGCACCCGATGATTGTCGAAGTCGGAGATCAAGGTGTTTCCATTCGGCAATCGAAGGGCATCCATCGGTTGTTTTAGATTTTCATCGAATTCCCAAACCAATTGACCGTTTTGAGTGATTTCAAATACACGTCCCTCATCAGCATCGCTAATCAGTAAATTTCCACTTGGGAGCAAATCAGCATCGGTAGGGCTTGTGAACTCATAGGGGATTTCGCGTTGCTCGCCATTGTTTCGATTGAAGAAAAAAACTTTTCTCCCATAGCGCGAGGTGAGCAGAAAACGGTTTTTGCTTTCGAGTACATCGACATCGATCAAATTTTCAAAATTGATTTGAAAATTTTCATCGCCCATGGTGTTGAACAGTTGGAAGGATCCCTGAGCGGTTACGAGAACAAAGCCTGAGCCATCAGGATAAACGTCAGCATCACTGGGATTGCCGGGAAAGGGAAAATAGTTCAATAAAGTTCCATCGGCATCCAATAGCATTATACCAGATACGAGGGGATAGCCATTGCTGAGGGCGTTATCTTGCGCGTAGGAAGAACCGGGACAAATGGTGCGGAAGAAAAGCAGAGTTGAAAAAATTATGGAATATAAGAGTCGGGCTTTCATTGTGGATAAGTGATAGAAGATATGTGATAGAAATGGGCGGCCATACGGCCGCCCAATAATGAGCCATGCATTTGATTCTATGATCGATTACGATTCGGTGTTTACTTCTTCTGTTTCCATTGATTCTTCTTCACCGTAGGTCAACAAATCTTCGTTGTATTCGATATTGGCGGTGGCGCTGGCTTCTTCGATCCATGCAGAGAAGGCTTGCCGCTGTGCCAGCCGGTTCATAAAACTTGCCATTTGCTGGAAACGGCTTTGTTGCTGCTCTTCTTCCTCGGTTTTCTCTGGTTTTTCCAACACCTGAAGAATGTAGGCGCCGGTCATCGATCCTTTTGTACGTTCTCCCTCTTCGTTGGTTTCGGTGCTGTAATTTTTCACCACACCGGAAATCTCACCCGGATCGAGAGCAAAGGCTGTTTTGGTAAATTCGATGGCCCGGCCGATGATTGGAACCTGGCCCATGCCATTCACATCATACGGACCGTGATGCCGGGCGCCTTTGCTGCCCAAATTTTCCTCCGCCGTTTCGTCGTATTCAAAAAGCGAGAGGTCAACAGTTTGGGTGGCCGAGACCGGCTCAGATGATTGCAAATGCGATTGTATGCTGCTTAGAGTTTTGTTTGCGTATTCAATAGCGAGTGGTTCAGCCAGTTTCAAACGGTAGTCTTGTTCGACCTCATCGCGAACTTCATCCAATTCGGGCAGATAGGGTTTTTTGATTTCCAACAGTTGAACGATGTAATACGCTTGAACGGGCTGCTGCTGGTTGGGTTGTTGTTGAAACTGGCGTTGCTGAGCCCGTTGCTCGACAGCGTCGGATACCTGACCCGGTTCTTTCAGTTGAAAGGCTTGTTGATTGACACTGCTGACTTGGCCCAGGCCAGGGATAGGTTCATCTTGTTGAAACAAGGGAGTAGTGCCCCAGTCAATATTTTGGTCCGCGGCGATCTCTGATATTTTCCCTTCCTGCCGAAAGACATCCATGCTGAAGCTGTTGGCATCGGATTTGGCCATTACTTCGGCTTGGTTCCGGTTGTAGTCTTGCTCGACTTGCGCGCGGACTTCGTCAAGTTCAGGCAGCCGGGGTTCATTGATAGCCGCTGCACGAACAATGTAAGACGCGCCGCCAGCTTGAATGGGCCCCCCTATTTGCCCTTCTTGCATCGAGAACACCTGGC
>CAZEZQ010000078.1:4757-11698 GCA_964516245.1 uncultured bacterium
CGGGTAAGGGTGGGTGAAGTGGGCCCAAAACCGGGGATAAAGCGATCGGATTGACCAAAAGGTTCAGTGATTTGAACGGCAAGGTTTCGCTGTTGGGCCACGGTTTGCAGTTCAAGAGTAGCGCTTTGAATCTTTGCTATATCGGCTTCTGCCGCTTGATCGGCGTAATTCTGGCTTCTTTCTTCACGAATGTCTTGAACCACTTCGCTTCGCGCTTCTTCAAATGTTTTGGGAGTGCTTTCTTTGCGGTCGATGGTTTCGAGCAAGTAGAGATTTTGCGAGCGCGAGTTCCCTGCCATTTTCACCCCTTGCTGGCTTTGAGAAAATGCCGTGGATGAAAACGTATAAGAATCCGATTGGGGGATGTTGGGGAGCTGGTCTCCGCGAGCGAACCAGTCTGTGGTTTGAATTGTGTATTGATCGCTGTATTCATCCAACGAATCGGCTTGGTTTGCCATTTCACGAACGGTTTCCAAGGCTTTGGAATTTTGCAATTGTTCGCGGATATCGTCGCGTACTTGTTCGAGAGGGGTGGTACCCGCTGCCCGGCGGTCTTCGACGAGTATGAGGTGATAACCAAATTGCGTTTTCACCGGTTCGGAAACCTGGCCCAGTGGCAGATCAAACGACGCGCCTTCAAAGGGTTTGACCATGCGGCCGCGGCCAAAGTAATCGTATAACCCGCCTTGATCTTTGCTGCCTGGATCTTCGGAATATTTCTTGGCGGCTTCTTCAAAAGATAATCCTTCTTCAATTTCTTTGCGGATATCCAACATTTTTTGGCGAACTTTTTCTTCCTCTTCTTCAGAGGCCCCAGGTCCGACTTTTAAGAGAATATGGCGAACTTTGGCTTGTTCATCGTGTTCGTAGTTTTCTTGGTTTTCTTCGTAATACGTTTTGATTTCTTCTTCGGTGACTTCTTGTTGCTGGGCGAAATCTTCGATGGGGAACTGAATATACCGAACCTGAACTTGCGGGGGATGAGTGTATTGATCTTGGTTTTCTTCGTAATAGGCGCGAATGTCTTCATCAGTCACATTGACTTGATCGGTGAAATTCTCACCGGAATATTGGATGTATTCCATTACGATTTGTTGGGGAACTTCGTATTGTTCGATATTGTTTCGGAAATAGCGTTCTACATCCCGCTCATTGACCGTGACCTCAGGGAGGTAATCGGCGGGATGGAAGCGGGCGTAAGCGATTCGCCGTTGTTCGGGGATGCGGTAATCTTCTATATTTTCTTCGAAAAATTGACGTAAGTTTTCTTCATCCATTTCCACTTCATCGGTGTAAGCCGAGGGGCGGAAGGAAAGGAATTCGACTTTCACAATTTCTTGCTGTTTTTGCTCGGTGCGTTTTTTATCGGGTTCGGCGCGAAAGAAAGTGCTCGCCAAAACCGATTGTACTTTTGAGCGCGTGATCGAGTCGCGCTGTTCTTCTTCAAATTGAACGTCCGTATAATTCAATTGCTGCAGAATCGCCCGGTAGCGCTGAAAATTGAATGTTTGGGTTTCATCTTGAAAATATTCGATTTGGCGAATCGATTCGGCGACCTCCTGGTCGGTCGTGGCGATTCCTAACTCATTGGCTTTTTGTTCCATAATGGCCGAGACAATCAACGAATCGAGCGCTTGCTGTTCGAGTTCATTGGTTGAAGGTTCGGATTGATTGGGGTCTTGGCGGGCTTGGTTGCGCAAATTCTGGATCATCAATTGGAACTCTTGCTCGGTAATCTCGTGATTGTTCACTTTGGCAACCCAGCGGTTTATTGTGGGAGCCGCCATTTGGCCGTATCCATACAGCAAAACAAAACTGGGGATAACCAGCCATAGGGTGTATTTCATAATGTCTTTTTTGTGCCTGTTCATCCATTCAAACATGAATGAAATCCTCCTCCCATTTTGGGGATTGTTATTATTGGAATAAAACCTTTATGAAGGTTTTGTTTTCAAACAAAAGCTTGAAATTATCTATTTTGACACTGTAAAGATGGATTGTAATCCAAGCTGAAGATTGTAGTAACCTCTACGTACGAGGAAACATTTTGATTCATTTTTCTGTTCTAAAGAATGGGTATCTTCTCTTCTATAGATAAAGTGTAGAAAAGTATGGTATTACTTTCTCTACCCACCCACACCAAAATCATATCATTCAAAGGGAAAAAGAAATGTATTAACAACACCGTGATGATTCTATTATACAAAATCTCAATCGTTTGATGCAAATGAACTCCTGCGATTCATTGAAGTATAGCATCAATGGCGGTTTGATGAATTCAAATTTGCTCAAGAAAACAATACGGGAAGGTGGCAGAATTTCCAGGAATTTTGCGATGAGATGTTGGTCGAGATTCATTGGAACGGGTCAGCAAATGGGGATCCCAGCGCTCGCTTTAATGTACATGCTAACAGAAGATCAACGGTATGCTGGCCGTATCAATTTTCTGAATGTTATGCAAATGGGTTCTTCTGAGTTCAATGATTTTGACACCCTTGAACACATAGACGAAAATCAAATCAGCGGTGTAAGAATCGATAACTGGGCTGTGGTTTTTTCTGATGAAGAATCTTTATGCGAACGTGTCCAATATACATAGGAATCTTCTGGAGACACTCTCCATCATTTCATTTGTGATTTGGAAGCGGGGACATATGAGGTAAACATCAACGGCAACAATGGAACAAGCATTCAAGTGAAAGCAAATGACAATACAGGATATTTCACCACAACATCAGAGACATCCACTCTACAAATTGAACTCACAAAAACTACGGAAAGCAGAATTGATTCGTGGCTGTTTCGATGATGTCAAATGGATTCCCGAAACACCTGAGCCTGTTTTAAGAAATTCAATATCTCGTCTTCATTCGAGTGTTGTATTGCCTGTTGAATGGATTCAATTTGTGAAGACAAAGTATCTAGGGCATCGAGAATATGCTCCCGGTTTTCCAAACAGATATCCAGCCATACGTTGGGGTCACCAGCGGCGATGCGGGTGGTGTCTGAGAACCCTTTGCCCAAAACATCAAAAATTTGTGGAGACTTTTCGCGGGCCATGAGGCAGAGAGCAGCGGCGATTAGATGGGGGGTGTGGCTCGAAAAGGCGGTGAGTTCATCATGCACCTGGGGGGTGAGTTGCACGACCCGCATACCAACGCTTTGCCACAACGATATGAGTTGGTTCAATTGTTGTTTTGGGGTATTGTCTGTAGGGGTCACCACACATACTCTGTTTTGAAACAAGCCAGAATCGGCGGCCTGCACACCCGTTTTGTGAGACCCCGCCATAGGATGAGAACCGATAAACACTTGTTCTTTCTGTATTAGGGGTTCACAGAATTCAATCACCCGGCTCTTGGTGCTTCCGACATCTGTAATCACCGCATGATCAGACAAATAAGGGAGCGATTTTTGCAGATGCTCTGACAGCAGGCGCACCGGAGTGCAGAGAATCAGCAAATCGAGCGGTGCCTCAATCGGAGAGGTGAAAGTGTTTGATTCATCAATTGCTCCCAGCCGTTTCGCCTCGTGCAAGCGGGATTCATTTCTTCCTATTCCTACAATGCAACATTCAGGATGGGCTTGTTTCAGCGCGAGACCCAGCGAGCCTCCCATTAATCCAACGCCGTAGATACCTATTCGGTTAAACTTCCATTCTATGCTCACGCGACGAACCAACCTGAAAAAAATGTACTTTCATGATTCCGAATCATCTGACGGATGATCTTTTGGGAACGAGCCCAGAATTTTCACATGCAAACTGTGGGTTTCAATCTTTTCAATGGCATTTTTTAGAGCATTGTCTTGAAAATGTCCCTCACATTCTAAAAAGAACATATATTGCCAATGCTCTTGCTTGGTGGGCCGGGAAACGATATTGGTTAAATTGATGCCAAATTCCCGAAAAGGTTCAAGCATGTTATACAATGCCCCCACTTGATTGCGGAGAAACACCACCAAGGCGGTTTTGTCGTCACCAGTGGGAGAATTGGGTTTTCGGCCTACGACATAAAAGCGTGTGGTATTGCCGGCCTGGTCTTCAATTTCGCGCACTTGAATGGGGACATCGAAGATTTCTGAAGACAGGCTGCTGGCGATGGCGGCCGAGGTGGTTTCTTCACTGCAAATTTTCACACCGAGAGTGGTGCTGTGGGTATCGACAATCTCGACATTGGGTAAGTTAGATTCGAGCCAATGGCGGCATTGGGCAATGGCCTGGGGATGCGAGTATACCTTTTTGATCTCATGCAATTCAGAATGGCTGATGAGGTTGTGTGAGATGGGTACATACAATTCGGCGATCACCTGAAGGTCTGTGTGCGCCAGGCGGTCCAAGGTCATATTCACGCTGCCTTCGGTGGAGTTTTCAATGGCAGCCACGCCAAAATCGACCCGCTGGCGCTCGACTTCATGGAAAATATCCGCCAGGGTCTCTGCCGGATGAAACCGGGCGGCGCGGCCAAAGTGTTTTTGGGCGGCGGCATGATGGTATGAACCTTCAGGCCCCAGATACGCGATACTCAGGGCTGCCTCTAAGGCGCGGCACGAACTGATGATTTCCCGGAAGATGGAACGCACGGCTTCGGCCTGAAGGGGACCTTCATTTTGCTGAATCAAACGATCGTAAATCGCTTTTTCACGAGAGGGAATATAATATTCAACCGCATTTTGATTTTTCAAATGCCCGACCCGCTGCACCACCTGAGCCCGTTTATTAATCCACTGGAGAATTTGATTGTCCAGAGAATCAATTTCCTGCCGAAGCGCCTTGAGTTTATCCGTGTTGTTTTTAGGGGAGTCGGAATGTTTTGGTTTTACGTCCAACCCAAGTCCTCCTCGTTTAATGGCTTTAAAACCCAACATTGCAAGTCAATGGGTATAAAGATAGATTGTACGACGAATCCGCCTTGGGATTCAATTGGTGGGGGACAAAAAACGAAACGCAAATCTCGCGAAGCGCAATTCTCGGATTAGTGCAGGGTATACGACATTGAAGGAGAATCTTCGCCCGGCCAATTGTCACCGCCCATTACCAGATTCACCAGGTATTGCAACTCTTCAATGTCCAACTCGGGATAATCCAAAAAGAATGCCCGTTCGACAATTTCTTCTTTTTGCTCGGGGGTGATCACACCCTCATGAACGAGGGTCATGAGATATCCCCGTGCTTCTTTGCTTAACTTCAATTGTTCCAGGAAATAGTAAACCTGATTGGTTTTAATGGATAAAGGAGCGCCCGGACCATCCTCAATTCGGGAACGAATACGGTTGGCCATTTCAAACGCGATATCAATTTCCTGCCCGTTAAACCCTCGACCCTGCAATTGTTCTGTTAATTCCCGCCGCAACAGAACCCAATCATCGTCTTCGCTTTCCAACGTTTTCGCGATGATGAAGCTAACCATTTCAATCAAGCGTGATAACATACTGTTCTCCACTTTGTAGCATGGCCCGGCGACCTTGATCAAACCTCAATTCTTTGATTTTCCCTCAACAAAAGAACACCGGATAAAATGCAAGAAAACTTTCCACCACATATCATTGGTCGAAATGCCTTCTATTAAACAAGTATAGAGTGTTTGCAGGCATTTGACTACCGCAAGTGTGAGAAATTTCTATAGGTAAAATTTGCGAATCCACATTTTTGAATGAAACCTACGCCGCCACAGGCTCTTGGTGGTTCGTTACTCAGAACGTGGATATAATAAGAATCATAAGTTGACGTGAAGCCTCCCAACAAGAGAGGAAACAGTATGAAGAACAATAATAACGATACCATGCGTGAGGAATATGATTTTCGCGGAGGTGTGAGAGGAAAGCATTCTCATGCCCTTGAGAATGGCTACACCATCACAATTCATCATCCCAACGGCGAAAAAGAAATCAGAGATGTGAAACCGAAACAAGGAGTGATTCAGTTGGATCCGGATGTCCAGCCATATTTCCCGCATTCAAAAACCGTGAACGAGGTATTGCGTACATTGATTCGGTTGATTCCGGAGAAGAAGAAATAAGAATAGTATATGCTGTTTCATGAGGAATTCTCACCTGCTTCTCTTACTTGTTTAATCAATCTTGCTTTGTTTCATCTCTTCCAATGACAACGTGTTTCCTGAATGAATTTCATTGCGGGCTGCGTTGATAATATCCAGAAATTCTGAATTGACGCTCAACGAAAGGCTTTCAGAATCCACATTTTTGAACGAAACCAACGCCGCCACAGGCTCGTGCTTGGAATTCACCACGAGAATGGGTTCGTCAAGCTCTTGCGCGTATTCGGATAAGGGCTTGGATGCCTGAGTGAGTTCGATTTTTTTCATAGTTCAATCTCCTTGCCAGCAATATAGAGTTTGTTTCCCTTTTTCAAGCCAACCGCCAAGATGTATACGGTGTTAGATTCTTCTATTGGCACATCATAAAATACGCGTAGATTATCGATTCGTAGTTCCCAGGGTGCTATAGGGTTTGGCCGAAGTGGCTTGCTATTTTTTGTTTCAGTAAGCGGTTCATGCAATAATTGCTTTTCAATAGAGTCAAATATCAACGAACTTTGACGCGCTGTGAACCATTTTAATTGCTCTTTGACTGATTGTGCAAATATAATAGTATAAGCCATATTCTATTATATCACTGATGCTAGTTTTATCTCAATCCAATTCATTTTAAATTTATTATAAAGATAGTAATAGACTTTGCACAATGCATTGATAGAGGATTAAAGTAATTTTAAACGATCCCATCGTAGAAGAGATTCGAAAAATTCGCGAAGAACATGCGGCGAAATACAATTATGATCTGCGCAAAATTTATGAATCGATACAAGAAGAAGAGAAAAAAAGCCTGAATAGAATTTTATGGTTGCTGCCGGGAGGGCGAGACTCCTGCCGGGAGGGCGAGGCTCCCGCCGGGAGGGCGAGGCTCCCGCCGGGAGGGCGAGG
>CAZEZQ010000079.1:0-7095 GCA_964516245.1 uncultured bacterium
GGCATCTTGCCTGCATTCGTTGTGACTCAGGCATCTTGCCTGCATTCGTTGTGATGCAGGCATCTTGCCTGCAACTACCTATAGCAGGCGAGACGCCTGCGCTCCAAACTAAGGTTTTCCTTGTTGAACGACACCTAGATAATCTTTTTTCCCAACTTGGCCTCCCTTGAAGGTAATTTCCATCTGGTCCAAGGGGGAATTGCTTTTGTAAAGAATGCAAAGCGGCGACCCCGGGGCAAGCGGCGCCAGCATTTCAAGCGCTTCGATCCCCACTTTGCGGGCGAAATGGCCGGAGGTATCACCACCAGTGGTGGCTGCCCGCTTCAAAGATTTCTGATCCATTATGTTTAAAAACACTTGGCCCAAAGCTTCGCCGAAAAATCGCCCGCTTTGAATTTTGCAATCCATATCGCTGAAACCCCGTTGCTTGAGCAATTCAGTCGTTGAGGTGATTCGTGGGTCATTCGGGCCTTTGGCGGTATGCACAATCACACTATGGCCTTGATCGAGTTTTTCCAACGCATCGCGTGAAACCCGCTCGCACTCTTTCTTCATGCTTTTTTCGTCTAACAGTTCATCAGTATTCATAGGAACTTCGACACTGCCGTTTTGCAGAGCCCATGCAATCTGCCCTTCAGTAACAGGCGAACAGCTACCGGAGAGAGTTAACAATTGTTCAACCTTGCCGGGATCGGGGAAAATGCGAGCCGTGGTGATACGCTGCGCCTGCCAATGGGCGCAGAGGCAGTATTCTACACCAGAAGAACCCACGATAAATAAAGGTTCATCCGGTTCGGCGTCTTTAAGCAGTAGATTGCCCACTTTAGAAAGCTGCTCATCATAGAGCGTATCGAATACCACGATCTCAGGACTCTCTTGCAGCAGCTCTTCAAAAATCGCTTCCGTTTCGGTAACCGGTTTCGACATCGCTAAGATGTCCAGCAAGGCGGAAGATTTTTTGGTTTGTTTCGCCAAAATTAAACGAATGTCGCTTTCATCCATGGGGGTAATAGGATGCCGCGACATAGTGGGGTGTAAATCCAAACGGAAAGGTTCGGTATCCAAACCGGAGCGGGCGAAGATATTGCCAAACACCACATAGCGGCCCAGGATAGGGGCGCCGATCACGACTGGGACATAGGGGGAATCAAATATATCACTCCCAATATCGATCGCTTTGCCAATGCTGCCGATTTCGGGAGAAGAATCGAAGGTAGAGCAAGTTTTGTAGTGAATCAATGGGGCTTTCAAATCACGAATGGCTTTGAAAGCGGGAACCAGTTCTTCTTCCATTTCTTTGGGTGTCATGGTGCGGCTAAGACCGGTAATGCCGAAGGCCTGCAAGCCTTTGAAACGAGCCAAATCTTCTTGTGTGGGTGGATTCACGAAACCGATGGTGCGCAATCCACCACGGGTCAGCGCTTCCATAACATCGGTCGAGCCGGTAAAGTCATCGCCGTAAAAACCAAGCAGTAAATTATTTTCTTGCATAACGAACTCTCTTATTTTTTCCCAAATTTTTCCAAGGTTTGCTGTACTTCTTTGTGGTCTTTGGCATAGTCTTCAAGCGCAATGCCCTGCACTGCCGCTTCCCAACACTGGCGCAGCGCAGTAACCCCTGCCGCCGGGCCACCGGGATGGGCCATGATGCCGCCGCCCGCGAGATACATTAGATCCACCGTACCGGTGCGCTTATAGGTTTCGGGCGCCTGGCCGCCCCACTGGCCGGAAGACACCACCGGCATCACCACATAACCACCCAAAAATGGTTCCAGGCAAGATTGGATCGAAGTGACCACCGAATCATCTGGTTCCCAGAACTTGTTTTGCAGGCCATTCACATGGATGTGGTCTACACCCACCGTGCGCCAGATTTTTTGATAGGCGGTGAAAGAAATTCCCAACAAGGGATGGCGTGTATACATCCCCCAACCGTTGCGGTGGGCATGAATGGGCAACTGGCTGTGTTTGCGGATGTGAGAAATACCAGCCAGGCCGACGCTATTCAAACTCATCATGATGCACGTTCCACCCGCTTCGAGCACGGTGTCGTGATGGCGCAGCATTTCATCGATCTCATCAGAAATATTAAAAGCATACATTAGTTTTTTGCCGGTGCGATCAGCATGGTCATTGATCACCCGCATGACCGCTTCGACCCGTTTTTCAAAGGGAGAATGGGGTGGATTGGCCATCAATTCATCATCTTTGATGAAATCGATATCGGCTTCAGCCAGCATTTTGGTGAGATCGGCGGTTTGTTCGGGCGAAAGGCCCACACTGGGTTTGACGATGGTGCCGATGATGGGCCGCTCATACACTCCATTGAGTTTGCGCGTCCCTTCAATGCCAAACTGGGGGCCGGGATAGGTTTGTTTGAATGCATCCGGCAGATCCAGATCCATTAATTTCAAACCGGAGAGTTGCCGCAATTCATAGAGGTTGCCACCCACTGTAGAGAGCACCGTTGTGAGTTGAGTTCCAACGCTTTCGATTGGAAATGAGACCACCACCTCAGCACGCTTGTATTTATGGGGTGTTGAAGAATCGGGGGCTTTGGCGCCAGTCAAACTGGGGGTATCCACTTCTTCCAGTGGAGTAATTTTTTCAACACGGGCGCTGAATTTTTCTTTCAGTTCAGCAGTCTCGCCAGGCACTTTGACGAATGTCCCTGTCGATTGTTCACCAGCAATTGATTCGGCCGCGGCTTCCAGCGAATCCGGCGTTTCCAGATAGTACGTAGCGGTAATGCGGTTTTGCGTCATCTTATAATGTCACCTTGTATGGAGTTCCCAGCTCTGCCGATTGATAGGCGCCAAACACCAATTCGATGGTTTTTAGATTGTCATCTCCACGGGTTTCTGGAGGAATATCAGTTTGCAGACACTCAACCCAATGCTGTTGAATGGCATAGACACTTTCTTGAATCACCCGGTGGGTGGGATTGGTCCACTCGTAAATTTTGGGTTTGGCTTCAAAGCGGTCAACCTCGCCTTCGCATACATGAGTAACCTGAAAATGAGGCCCGAGATGAATAGACCCTTTATCACCTTCCAATGAAATTAATGTTTGAGGGAACAGTTCGTCTTCGAGTTGGCTGGCGTAACTGATTTCGACTACGCAGGTGGCTCCCGATTTCATTTTTAGCAAGGCTGTGGCAACATCTTCGGCCTTGATGTTTGGATTGATGCGCTGGGTGCAGCAAAAGATTTCTAAAACATCTCCCAAGAAAAACCGGGCCAAATCAAAGAGATGTGGACCAAGATCATAAATAATGAAAATCGGGTCTTCGGCGAGATAGGGTTGATTGCTGAACACATCGTATCCCGAGCGAAACTGCACCCGGCCGAAAAACAGCTGCCCGATATCCTGGGCGGCATCCAGCACCCGCCGCATTGGGGTTTGCCAGCGGAAATTCTCATGCACCATAAACAAGACACCGGCCTGGCTGCAGGCCTCGACCATGGCTTTGGCATCGGCAAAGCTCGGGGCAAGGGGCTTTTGGCAAATGGTGTTCACTTTGTACTTCGCCGCCAGTTCCACCAGGGGCCGATGGGTATCGGGCTGGGTGACAATATCGACGAAATCCAATTGTTCGTTTTTTAACAATTCTTCAAAATCGTTATAGGTCTTTTCAACCGAGAACTGTTCGGCATACGATTTCACTTTTGCCGGATCGATATCGCACAAAGCAGCCATTTCGACATCGTCAATTTGATTCCATGCATGCAGATGGTTTTGCGACCAAAATCCACAACCAACCAAAGCGCCACGTAATGTACCCATGATTTACGATCCCCCCTTCTGATTGTCGATGCGCACCACAGCATAAGGCAACAAACTCAGATGCAACTTGTTGTCTTGAGTTTGCGTAAGCTGTCCATCTGAATTTCGAAATGCCATCGGCTCTTTCATCGCCGATTCGGCGTTGGTTTCATCCAAAGAGCGTATCAACACATATTCACTCATTGCATCGCACTGAATACGCACATGCTGGCATTGATTGGTGTAATTCGCGAGCAAGATTCGCAATGCATCCCCTTTTTGCAAAACCATTCCATCCACTTGAAACATTCCAGATGATGATAGATGCAGCACAGAACCGCCTCGAAAGTCGCCCACATCGGCCAGCACATGATAGAGTGGAAACACTCCACCTGGAATCGAATGGAATTTGCCAGGAACCGGTGGGCCATTTTCGCATTCCATCACTCCGCGCCACCCGATTGTTTCGAAATACGTGATACGCTCGATCTCGCCTTCGCTGAGATATTTGATGCTGCCCAACGTCCATCCCGCGCCAAACAAAGACATTTGCCGGACATCCACCTGCGAAGGCAATTCACCCGGCTCCGGCTCCGGTTCCGGCCCGGTGGCGTTTGGATTAAACCGCGGTTTGAGCGTGACTGGAGAAACAACGCGCTGAATGTTGGGCGCCAAGTCTTTGGCGCTTTCAGCGACGGCTTTTTGAGCCGATAAAGTTTCGGTTAACGAGAGATTGTCGAATGCATGAACCTGTGGATTGATCGACCAGGAGGTGAAATCCAATTTGTCGAAAGCAGGCCGTTCGCGGTTGAGTTCGGTAAAGTAGGCGTTGGTGCCGCTGCCGAATGGCACTTCAGGAAAGTTGGATTTCAAGATTGGCCGCGCCAGATCGATCCACTGTTCTGAAGTCGATTTTTCATTTTGATGAAAGAGCGTAAATGAAGCAAGTTCCGGTTGGAGTTCTTTCAACGTATCACACAAGGCATATATCTCACTGGCGCAATCGTCGCTGACAAACAATGCCAGTTCCAACGCGCAATCCAGTTGTTGCGCCTCGTTCCACACCCGTTTCAGTGTTTCTTGATATCCATTATCAGAAAGATTCAAATCCACACGAATGTGACCGGGATGCAGGTTCGACAAACGCTTGATTTGTTCACCCGATAACGGTTGGCCAATTGATGTATCCCCCAAACCGATTTGCGGCAGCGGCCAGCCTTGCTTATCATCAACAGAAATTTCAATATACGGTGCGGGTTCAAGGATCTCTACACTGGTTTTTGATTCTTCAATGATGGGTTGAATGGTAACTGTCTGTTGGACTTTATCGCCTTCTTTGACCTCAGCGGGAAATGGCAGCGACAGTGGGGTGCAATAGGATTTGTAAGAAGCGTCTGACCAATTGCGCTGATCTTCCATCTCAAAAACTTCACCTTCAAAGCGAACCAACGTTTTCAAGTGTGTTGCGGCTTTGTGAATTATGGTTTGAATGTTGAAAAAGGGTTGGTGCGGAGAAATGGTGGTGGGGAAAGCCCCTTCAGTGGCATTGCCATCCGCATGTTCTACCGTGATGGGTTTTCCTGCGCATTCCATGGGATGCAAAACACAAAACCCGATTCGGTTGCGGCGAAAGGCTTTGCGGGCCACCCCATTCATCCTATAGGCAATCGTACCATCAGAAGAGCCGAATAAATTTCCTTCCCAATAGAAATCGACATGAGGGGCGTTGCAGTTGACTTCGAAAGAAACATGAAATGTCGAGTCTGCAATTTCAATTTTTAGATTGGAGAGATAAGCGGGAATCGTATCCCAATTGTGATCGCGCACCGCCGAATAAACCCCTCGGAGAATTTCCACCCCATTGCAATGAATTGATCGAAGAAAGCCATCGCCGGTTTCGAAACGCGCGGTTACAGGACCTGCGGAAAGTTGATAGGCCGGCTGCAATGGATCTGGATGGCCATAGTAGAGAATGTTCTTTCTCATCGCGTCACTCCCTCGGTTAATGGTACATTGGTTTCGGTGCGTATTTTGCGCCGTTTCAGTTGCTGCAGTTGGCTATGCCGAATGCTATCAATAAGCACCACCAGAAAAATAATCACACTGGCCACCAATGGATACACATATATATTGGCATCCATTAGGTTCAAACCGTTATAGACGGTTTGAATCAATATGGCGCCCAAAATGGTGCCGGGAATCACATGGCCGCGACCGCCAAATAGGCTGGCCCCACCCAAAATAGCCGCGGCAATGGCGGCAAATTCTTTTTCATAGCCCAAACTGGTGGGAACCGCCCCCAGCTGAACCAAATACACCATGCCCGCCATGCTGGCGCAAAAACCGCTGATGATATACACAGACGCCAAAACCCATCCTGTAGGAATTCCCGCTTTCATGGCATTTTCTTGATTGTTGCCTACGGCATAGATTTGCCGGCCCAACGGTGTTGAAGTCAAGACGAAATGGCCAACGCACACGACTAAAATCATAAAAAAAATTGGGAACGGGATAAAGCCAAGCATGTTGTAAGAACCTATTTCAATAAAACGTTCAGGCAGATTGATTGCCCGGGTTTCAGAAATCAACAGCCCCAACCCCCGCCCTATATAAAGAGTTGAAAGAGTGACAATAAAAGGGAGAATCTTCAACTTGGTTACGCAAAGCGCATTGACCGCGCCATACACAATACCGATCAGCAAAATCACGGCAAACGCCAGCCATACGGGATAACCGCCGACCACCATCTTGCCCGCGATCACCAAGGCCAAAAACATAATCGAGCCAATGGATAAATCGATCCCACCGGTGAGCAGCACAAAGGTCATGCCCGTGGCTGCAATCGCTAAAGTGGAGGATTGCACCAATATATTTTCAAAATTCTCGAAGGTAAAAAAAGAATCAGATAAAAGGCCGAATAGTACAAACACGGCAACAAAGAAAATATAGGTCGATTTATCCAACAACCATATAGTGAATGTGGCTTCATTCTTCATGAGGGCCGGTCCTCCAAGGCCGCTTCGAGAATTTTTTCCCGGACAAACCCGGTCTTATCAAAGCGGGCGCGAATTTCCCCTTTGTTCATAACCAAAATCCGGTCGCAGATGCCCAACAGTTCTTCAATTTCAGATGAGATCACCAACACACTGCCGCCCTCGGCTATCCGTTGATTGATTAAGGTATAGATGTCAACTTTAGCCCCTACATCGATGCCGCGGGTAGGTTCATCAAGAATCAAAACCTGTGGATCGATGGTCAGCCACTTGGCAAACACAACTTTTTGTTGATTGCCGCCACTGAGGGTACGCGCAGGCTGGCTCTCGAACGAGG
>CAZEZQ010000079.1:7105-11641 GCA_964516245.1 uncultured bacterium
CTCGCGTTTCTCCTGTCGATCCATTGCAATGGTGTGCGGGCATATTGTTTCCATGAAGGCAACCCGATGTTGTCGACCACATTGGCATCGAGCAGCAATCCTTCATTGCGCCGGTCTTCGGTCAAAAACGCGAGACGGTTTGCAATGTGGCTGCGTGGTGAAAGGGAGTGCAGCGGTTGGCCCTGAAAGTAGAATTCACCGCTTTCATAAGGGTCCAAGCCATAGAGAATACGGGCCAGTTCAGTTCGGCCTGATCCCATCAAACCAAAAATGCCCAACACTTCTTTTTTGCGCAGCGAAAACGATATGTCTTTGCAGATGCCGCTTTGCGAAACGTTTCGCACTTCAAAAACAGTCTCTTCTTCCGGTGTGGTTTCACGCGGGGGGAAAAACTGGTCAATGCTGCGCCCTACCATCAGGGATATCACTTGATCGGGTGTATAGTTATTGATGGCTCCGCTTCCGGCATTTTCCCCATCACGCAAAACCACAATATGATCGGCCAGGCGAAACACGTGATCGAGATTGTGAGAGATATAAATCATAGAAATCTGCTGTTGGCGCAATTGTCCGATGATGCCAAATAGTTTTTCGATTTCATGTTCGGTGAGCGAGGTGGTAGGTTCATCAAAAATCACAATTTTGGCCTGTGAGCGAACTGCTTTTGCGATTTCAACCAACTGGCGTTCTGCAGGGGAAAGGTATTCAACAATGGTTGTGGGCGAATGGTAGAGTTCTACTTCGGCTAATGCTTGCTGCGTCTGTTGGGCCATTTCGCGCTTGTCGATCCAAGGGGTGGTGACCCCCGCCAGGCGCTTTTTGGGCAAATGGCTGATAAAAAAGTTTTCGGCAATGCTCAGATTGGTAAACAGGTTTAATTCTTGATGTATAAAGGCGATACCCGCCTCAGCGGCATCCTTCGGATTTTGCGGTTCGTATTCTTCGCCGAACAATTTCATACTGCCTGAATCTTTGGGATAAATGCCTCCCAAAATATTCATCAGAGTAGATTTGCCCGCACCATTCTCACCTACCAACCCTAGAATTTCACCCGGCGGCAATTCCATATCAACATCGCGCAGCACCGGCACGCCATTGAAGCTTTTGCAGAGCTGTTGAAATTCCAAAATAGAAGAATTCATCGTCCCTTATCCTGCCCGAAGCAATAAGCGGCTGCGGGTCACATCGATCAGCGCCGCCATCAAGATCACGCCACCCTTAACCATCATGATCACAAAATGAGTCAGCCCCAGCATGTTGAGCGTATTGCCTAAAAATGTAATAAAGATCACGCCATACAAAGTCCACAGAATCTTTCCCCGCCCTCCGAACAAGCTGGTGCCGCCAATTACCACCCCACCGATGACATCCAGCAACACATGCTCTCCCAACGTAGACGAAGCGGTTTCAAGACGGGCAGTATAGAGCATCGAAGACACCGCGGCACAAAGCCCACAGCCAACATAGGTACACATAAGCGTAAAGCGCACCGGCACGCCAGAGATCAGAGCCGAATTAGGGTTCATGCCCACTGCATACATCCAGCGGCCTAAAACGGTATAGCTCAAGAGACAGTGGGCGATTGTTCCGAATACGAAAACGATAATGAGCCCAATTATAGGTACGCCTGTACCCAGACTATACATAAAACTCAAGAAGGCTTGTGGCAGGTTATACATATTCTGGTTTTCCACGATCCATTCCGCCAAGCCGCTGAAAAACATCCATGAAGTTAATGTAACAATAAATGGGGGCATCTTTAGAAAGGATACAGAAAAGCCGTTGATCAAACCAATCAACGCGCCAGTAGCCAGCATGGCGAGAATTCCCAGCGGCGCCGCCCACACACTGCCCGCCAACAGGCCGGTATCGGCGTTCATGAGTAAACCGCCAAACACGCTGGCTAACGCCAGAGTGGCCGGAACCGAAAGGTCGATTCCGGCGCCAATCAATACCATGGTCTGGCCAATACAAACAATCAACAACGGCAGCAGATTCGCCACCAATTGCCTGAGGTTGAATGTAGAAACCAAACTGGGTTCAATCGCAGCCATCACCGCAAAATAGATCAGGGCCACAATCAATACCAAATATTCTTTGGAAAACAACCAATAGAGAAATTGTTGAAATTGGGAAATCACAGAATCAACCATACCCCAAGATGAAAATCGAGAGTGTTACAAATATCTTTCCAATAATCTTTGAATTTTTCTAAATTCAATATCCATTGGGGAGGGCTCATTTGCCGCGGCGAATGTGCCGCTTGAACGAGAAACCGGCTCGGCGGGAGCCTCGCCCTCCCCGCTCAAATTAATGACATTAAGCCGTGAGGAGGTTGTGAAACCTACTCTTACTCTACTCAAAAAATATCACCCTTGCGATCCCGCTTTCTCTTTGGCAACATTGGCGCCCCACATGCGGTCCGCCATTTCTTCCAAATTGCCTTGATGAATCACGAAGCCTGGATCCAAGATGGTTTGCGGCACATCCTGGCCTTCGATCATTTTCAACACCGCTGCAACCGATTGCTCGCATTCAAAATAAACATCCTGCACACCGGTGGCATCCAAATAGCCATCCATCATCATTTGATAGGCAGTGGCATCGCCGTCAAAACCACCCAAAAACACATGGCCTTCTTCGCCAATCTTCTTATATTTGTCTACTGATTTTAATGCGGAGATGATTGCCGGGAAAAGAAAATCGGATGAAGAGAATATAAAATTGATTTCGGGGTGAGCTTGAATGGCGTTGGTAACACCCGCCTTGGCTTTTTCCAAATCCCACTCGCTGGGGACACGCGAAACCACCTCAACCAGTTCGGGATATTCTTCTACCGCCGCATCAAAACCGTCGCGCCGGTTAATGGCGTTAATATCGCCCAGGTCTCCCACAACCACCATGGCTTTATAGGTGCCGCCTTGTTCTTTGGCTTTTTCACACAAATAGAGCACCGTTTCTTTGGCGAGCTGTTTGTTATCGGCCACCACAGTCACCGCATCGGCTTCGCTTTCAGCAGGGGGCCGGTTGTAGGAGACAAATGGGATATTGGCGCGGTTGGCGGCTTTGATCATGGGGATCACGGTTTGGGCGTCTTTGGGCGCACATATGATGCCATCCACCCCGCGCGCGATAAAATTGTTGATCTGCTCAAACTGCCGGTTGGGGTCACCATCGGCAATGGCTTCGAGCATGCGAATATTGCGCTCTTCCAGTTCATCCCGAATCGCTTCGATGCTGGCCACCCAATATTCGGTCTCCAAAGTTTCAAAAGCCACGCCCACCATAAGGCGGTCATCCGTCTCTCCACAGGAGGAAAGAAACATGAATGGAAGAATACACAAAGAAATGTATTGCAAAACAAACTTCTTCATAACCAACTCCCCAAAAAACAAAATCGTTTAATTGAATCACAACGCTGCCAACACAAAATGATAAAGCATCGTACCACAATATGCATAGCATTCTCAAGTCAAATTAAACGAGATTGGAGAGTTTCTTACTAAAAAATAAGGGTGAGTATATATACTCACCCTATTGCTTCTTAACACAAACTGAGTTTACTTCTTCGGCCAAAGAAAAATGCCGCTTGGGAAAACTTGCTCATACGGTTCTTCCACATTCAGCCACAACGCAGCCAGGCCGCTCAGGTTGTAGGTGGTTCCATCCCGTTCCAGCGTACCAAGATTCTCCACTTCGGCGGCGATGATCCACCAGGCGGCATCCGAAAGGGTATAACTAAATACTCCATCGGGACTAGTTTTCACGATTTGAGTGATAAAGGCTTCATTGGGCAAATCGGATGGGTTAGGAACATGCTGCAAAAATTCTTCAATCTGAATTTCCGCCCCGGCGACCGGCTCGTCGCCTTGCATCAAACGGCCTGTGAACACATAGCCCGCTTCGAGCCCATAAGGACGGGTGAGGGGGACAATCTCTAATGGCTGGCCGGTGCGGTTATCCCAACCATCCTGTTCTTCCACAGGAATCACCGTTTTGATGTATTCTTGATACATGGAATTGTTCAACCCAATTTCGGGATGCGAATTCACCGCCAATATCGTATCACCGGTCATCTCAGGCGTGTAGGTGATATTCCACACATCCGCTTGCAGGTCATCCACCGTATAGGTCCCTTGCGAAAGATTGCCGTTGAGCTCTACTTGCTGCCCGGTTGGGAGCACAGCGAAAACGCGCTCGGGTTCTTCGCTGGCGACATATTCTTGTTCATAAGGATGGCCAAAAGCGAACATAAAAGTCACAGGTGAATTGGCCTGCGGGCGAAAGGTTTCGAACGGTTCCGATGGGATGAGGATCGGAAAATGTGCGAAAGCCGGACCAGCAAGCAACACATAGACGACTGCGAGAATGAGTGCTTTGGGGTTCTTCATGATGAAAACTCCTTTGGTTTTAAATGAAAATTTTTGTTTCATGGGTATGCGATTCTCTTTCTGTTTTTCATGGTTTATTCAATCAATCCGGCTCGGCGGGAGCCTCGCCCTCCTTTTTTTCAACCCATTTTCGACAGAATTATGC
>CAZEZQ010000080.1:0-2805 GCA_964516245.1 uncultured bacterium
CATTTCAATTGGGCTTGCCTTCCTTAATCCTTCCATATAGACTTCTCATCTTCTATCAGAAAGAAAATCCATTCATTAAAACAATCATGCAAAGAGGGATTCATGGGACAAACCATTAAACCAACCGATGTACGCGCCGGCATCAAATTAGAATTTGATGGCGAAGTGTATGTCTGCACCAAATACGAACATATTTCACCCGGCAAGGGGCAGGCGTTTATCCGCATCAAAATCAAGCACATCAAAACCGGGAGAGTTCTTGAAAAAACCATCAAATCCAATGATACAGTCGAAAAAGCCACTCTCACGCCACGTGAGGTCCAATATTTATACCGGGACGAAATGCTTCATTTTATGGACAATGATTCATTTGAACAGTTTTCTATGCCACCCGAAGCCTTGATGGGCAAAGACCGGTTTCTGAAAGAAAACACCGATATCACATTGCTTTTATACAATGACGAAGCGGTTGATATTGAAATTCCTACATTTATGAACCTGAAAGTAACCCAAACCGAACCAGGAGTGAAAGGCGATACGGTATCCAACACCACCAAACCTGCCATTCTGGAAACGGGGACAGAAATTCAGGTGCCTCTATTCATCGATGAAGGCGAAGTCATCAAAGTTGACACCAGAGATGGAAGTTACGTAGAACGGGCGTAAAATGGATCAAAACAATGAAATTCTTTTAATATTACAGAAAAAGAAACCGGAATGGTCCAAACGTTTCAAATTAAAACGCTTGGCTTTATTCGGTTCGTATGCTCGGGGAGAAGAAAATCATAATGATATCGATATTCTGGTAGATTTTGACCCATCTATTGGTTTAGATTTTGTTGATTTGGCTGAAGAAATCGAATCTACAATCGGTAGGCCTGTGGATGTCGTTCCTCAAAGAGCTATAAAGCCCCGTTATTGGAAAGAAATCGAATCGGATTTGATTGATGTCTAAACGCAATACAGAAATTCTCATAGAAGACATTTTAGAATCGATTGAAAAAATTGAACGTTATACTTCAAATTTACGGAGGGGGAGGGATTCGAACCCTCGATACCCTTTTGGGGTATACGCGATTTCCAGTCGCGCTCCTTCGGCCAACTCGGACACCCCTCCCAATCGGCCTTAATGTTGTTTAGCGCTAATGATTTTAGCGGTTCGCCCCTATATGTGTAGGGACATGTTCATCTTCATTATACACCGTATTTCTCTTTATCCCCACAACAATTAATGATACCCCAAAGGGAAAATTTACCCACCGCAACAATCGGCTTTCTAATGCAAAAATCCGGCATAATGAAGCATTGATCGGCTTTGGTGTTTCGGCTACATCCGAGTGGCTCAAGGTTTTCGGCCGAAAGCAGCGGTTCCAAAGGCGCACAGAAGCAATCAGGGGGAAAAGAATGGTATTAAAATAACTCGCTTTGATGGTCTCAAACCCCGCAGCATTCATTTTTCGTCTTAACTCACTTTTCGTGTACCGCCTTACGTGTTTCGAAACCTCGTCTTCTCCACCCCAGAGCCATTGATAGGCGGGAACCGTCAATAGCAGAAGCCCATTGGGTTTTAGAATACGATAAAATTCTTTGATCAATCCCACATCATCATGCACATGTTCCAAGACATCAAATGAACCTACGAAATCAAACGTTTCATTCTGCAATTCATTCGTAGAAGTGATTTGCTTGATATTTTGCAGCCCCCGTTTGCGGCAATAAGAAATCGCTTCTTCATTGCCGTCCACTCCCAACACATCCCCAAACATTCCAAGTGTTTGAGTCAACCCTCCCGTACCACACCCGTAATCCAACAACTTCGGAGAGTCATACGCTAACAATCTACGTTTTTGCAGGTCTGAGATCATCGAAACCAATATCTCCCGCCGGGCCAAAAACCACCAATGGGTTTCTTCATATTGATAATTCAAGCGATAGGCCTCAGGCTGCATAAGTGAAACTCTATTTCATCAATCATTTTTCTAATGAAAAAATTCATGTAGTATTGAACCAACTGGATGTTGAAATGCAAAGGCTGACGTCGTATAATCGGCGCACATGCTTTCATTTATGAAGTAATGGCTTTTCCAAGTGAATAGGGGTACTTATCAATTTTTTGCGTTGTTGATATTTTATCACATGATTGCACCTAAAGACCGTTTCATCTGAGTATCTATGAGGTTATTTTAATCTCTTAAATTAAACTGAATATGAAGGAGGAGAGAAATCCATGAATGACACACTATTATTCGCTTCAATTTCGTCCGTATTAGGGGTTTTTGGGCTTGGTCTTTCCATGTTTTTATTGGGAAGCGTGAAGTTGCGTTTAACGGAAAAACTGGGTATCAACGACGCTCAAATGGGTACACTGTTTTCGGTTTACAATTTCAGCAACTTGATTTTCGTTCTGGTCGCAGGGAACGTATGCGACCAATTTGGTTATCAAACCGTTGCCGTAATTGGGTTTGCAGCCGGTGCTTTGGCCATGTTCTTCTTTGGGCAATCCAACAGTTACAAATTCGCGGTGGTGGCCTGCTTGTTCCTCGGTGTTGGCAGTATGTTTATGAATACCGCGGGTAATACCCTTTTGAGCAATCCCCAAATTTTGTTTGAAGATAAAGGTCGTTCACTCAATATGGGTAATGTCTTCTTTGGCTTGGGTGCATTCTGTACACCGATGTTGACCGCATGGTTGTTTAAGAAAATGTCATTTGCAGCTACACTCTCGGTGTTGGGCGCCATTTTGGTCATTCCCCTGATCTTTGCGGTCGGCGGTACCTTTCCTGAAGCAGGTGATACAGTATTGTA
>CAZEZQ010000080.1:2815-11612 GCA_964516245.1 uncultured bacterium
AAGCAGGTGGAAACTTCAGTGTTAGCGCTGCAACCAGTCTTATGGCTGAGCCTCAAATTATTCTTTGTGCGTTGGCTTTGATGTGCTACATCGCTCTTGAAGTTTCTATGGCGGGTTGGATCACAACATACATGGCTCACGTAGGCGCTAGCGAAACAAAGGCTTCCAGCGTTCTCTCTTTCTTTTCAATAGCCATCATGGTCGGTCGACTTGCTACCGCTTTGGTAATCGGTGGCTATCTGATCAACTTGGATTTGGATGGTCATTGGTTCGTTTGCGGTTTGGCCGTGGTTTCTGCAGTAATTCTTTATGCCCTGGTAACTGCAAATAGCGAAGGCATAGCCACCATCTTTTTCATATTGATTGGCCTTCTATTCGCCCCCATGTTCCCAACAATCGCTGGATTAGCTCTATCCCGCACTCCCGAGGCGGTTCATGGTACAGCGTTTAGTTTGATTTTTGCCGTCGGCTTGATCGGTGCGATCTTCTTGCCAGCCTGGATGGGGGCCATCTCCAGCGGCGAAGGCAAAACCATTAAAAACAGTATGGCTGTCGCAGGTGGAACCGCCGTGGTTCTGGTAATCATTTCGGTCATCATGGGCTTCACCCTGCCCACACCGGCTTGATCCTAAACGAATCAGTCAATAGTCACATAAAGGGGGCGCACACCGCGCCCCCTTTTTCTTATTTTGGACACTAGAGCAGTTGCCAAAATAACATTCGTATTGGGTAGCATCGGCTTCCAGCCGGTATGCAACATTCTCATTTCCAATCCGAACATAATTTTGACAATCACTTAAAATAATTATTTATATTTCAGGTCTTTTCAGTCCTTTTCATCTTTTACATGTCAACTTTCAAGCAATCCCAAAAAGGTCCAATACTATGAATGGATATTTCATCACAGGAACCGATACCGAAATTGGCAAAACTATTGTCACCGCTCTGCTTACTTTGGGATTCCGCCAAAACGGCGTCAACTGCTGCCCCATCAAGCCAATCGCCAGCGGCGGTCAGATTTATGAAGGAACTCTGGTTTCTGAAGACGCCTTGGTATATCGAGATATCGTTGGGTTGAATGTCCCTTTGAACGTACTGAATCCACTCTGCTTACAAAAAGCCGCCTCGCCCCACTTGGCCGCTCAATTGGAGGGCGTTTCGATCCAGCCAGAAGAAATGCTCCTCAGCATTGAGTCGTTTGCAAAGCAATACGAAATGGTTTTGGTGGAAGGCGTCGGCGGCTGGCGTGCACCGATTACCGAATCCTTTTGGGTCAGCGATTTGGCCAAACAACTGGGTCTACCCGTCATCGTGGTCAGCGCCAACCGTTTGGGCGCCATTAATCACACCCTCATGACCCTGGAATGCATCCGTCAAAGCGGTCAGACACTAGCCGGGGTCATCATGAACACCCCTCAACCAATCGAAGACCCTGATATTGCTGAAGATAACATTCGAACCATAGAGAAATTGGGGCAAGTGAACATCCTTGGAAACATCCCCTATCTGGATGAAAAATTCTGGCAGGGCAATAGCACAACCAAATGGGATTTGGTGAAGAATTATTGGAAATCATTTTCGAGTGGTGGTTTTTAGAACCGGAAGGTAAAATCCATACTACCGTGCAACACTCTGACAAGATAAACAATATGACCGGATACCCGGTATATCACGACGTGTTCCCCAACATTCCAGGCATGGTAAGATTCCGGTATATCCTCACGAGTGTGGCCGGAATATGGATAATTCTGAATCTGCAACAAAGCTTTTTCCAGTAAATTTTCGTAATTTCGCCACTGGTTTTCGCCATATTCCGCATATGTGTAATTCTGTATGCCTACAAGGTCATCATAAGCTTCCTGCGATATCCGCAATTCATAATCATGGTCTGACTTCATGTTTTACAGGTTTTCCATCTAGAGCAGCTTTTTTTCCTTGCTCTGATATCTCCGCTAGTAAACCCGGCGTATACCTTACAGTGCGCCCCTCCTGAATATCGGCCTCACCTTTGGTGAGTGCGGCATGAACAGAACCGACCCGAAGCTTTTCCTGTTCAATCATCTGCTTGCGGATCGCATCTTCCGCCGCCGCCGTGATCGATCTGAATAGACCGGCTTCCACTTGGCTTTTCAAAAAATTTTCATACGGTTCGTTAATATCTATGCGAGCCATTTTAATACTCCTTGTTCACTTAGTTTACCATATAATGCAGCAACACTACAACAATACTGCAATAAATGTTACGGACAGTCTCCACTCACCAAACCATCGCTTTGATGGTCGGGATTGGTAGGGTAAAACACAACATTGGTTTTGGCATAACCCAATGAAGAAGCTTCAAAAACCAATACATAGTGGATTAATAGGTTTGTTACACAACATATGCATGACGGCCTACAGTTTCGCATAATTAATCCCATTCTCTTTCCAAAATTTCTCCCTCGGTTGAAATTTTCAGTTGCAATTCATCATCGTCTCGGTCGATTTCAACTTCGTAATACTCTTCTCCATCCTCTTTGCAGTGCATCCGTTCATCCAGGGAACCACCCTGATCCAGTTCGTTTTGGACGGCCTCTTGAACGGCCGATGGCAGTTCCTGCAATTCCATTTCAAGACGCCATCCCACAATCTTCCCCTTCGGCGTAATTTCCAACTGAAAATCACGGTCATCTGCGGTCTCGCCTTCTACATCGTATACCTCGCCATCCGCTTCGATCTCAATATCTTCAGCACCGGGGAATTCACGCTCTACAGCATTCATAATGGCTTTACGGGTTTCTGGGTTCATCAATATCCAATGATCAAATACATCATCCCCCTGCATATCGTCAAAACTATCCGCATCCCAATCTTCCCACTCATTGGCGCGCACTTCCATGCGTTGTTTGACTTCAGCAATGGCGCCGTCCACCGTTTCGCCGGAGTATTGCAGCTCAATCAAATAATACATTTCCATCTTGTCGGTGCTCGAAAGCGCCACATAATACTGAACGCGCGCGCCGTCTTTCAGGCTCTGTTTCCATTCTGAAGGCACATCATCACCCAGCTGCTCTACAAGCGAAACCGCTTTGCTGTATGCATCCTTGATTCTCTTGCGCCGGGTTTCGAAATCTGCGCGGCTGGTTAAGAATCCTTCTTCTTGCGCGTCTTCCAAATCGCCCTTGGCGTCTTCATCCTGCACCCGGGCATGATCGGCGTTGTAATGTTGCCCATCGATGTAATACATGACTTTTTGGAAGTCGTAGGAGTAGTTATACAAATCAATCGCTGCCTGCTGCGCACCTTGGGGATAATGTTCTTCTACAAACATTTGCAAAATATTCTGACCTTCAAGGCTGGGATTCTCACTTAGTTTCAGGAAAGCATAGATGTTGATGTAGTTCCCCCAGGGGCGGTCAAATATCGGATTCTTGTTCGAGTTCCACATCAACCGCACCGCCACACGGGGAATTCCTTTCTCTTGCAGAAACTGAAAGCGCGGCGCCCAATTGTTGCCCATATAGCAGGGGAAATAGTTATTGCCGGTATATTCACGCCAAGCGTCGAATTCGCAAACAATGCGTTCCGGCACCGCGGAGGTTAGAAATTCTTTATCCAAATCATGCTCCAAACGAAAATCCCCATCGGTATTTTTGATGGAGAAATATACATTGTCCAAAACCCCTTCATCCATCTGGCTGGGGTCGCCCAGTTCGCCCATACGCTGCCAGGTTCGCATTTGCACTTCCATACCATATTGTTTCGCCACCTCGGCAGTGGCATTGGTCAGCATCCGCACCCGTTCCGGAAAATCGATAGAACTGCACTGTACGCAGTCACAAGACAACACGCTCACCTGGGTTTCATCCCCAGTGATTTGCAATCCCGCCAGTTCAGGAAACATGGAACAAAACTCATTGATTTTCCCCCGGTAGACTTCCCACGTCGCCTCACGCCCGGGACATACGGCGGTTCCCCAGGTTGCTGGTCGAATCGTCCTCAGCACTTCATCTGGAAAGATAAACTGGTTGCTGTGAAAGTACAATTTCACCCCCTTCTGCTTGGCATAATCCACAACTTCACGAAGCGCCTGTTGCAGCCGTTGGTCTCTTTCGCGATGTTCACTGCCGGATGGAAACGCCTGTTTGCCAATATTGCCAATCCCTTCCACTTCGAAATCATAGGTCAACATGGCTTCCATGGTTTCTTTGGCGAACAAGAGGTAACTGTCAATCTTCCGATCCACCGCTTCATCGATATTTCGTTTGATTTCGTTCACCTGAAACTGGGTGAGTTCTTCATCTTCGACATAGCGGAGATTTTCGTGGTCGATGAAGATTCGTTCTTTAAACACGCCTGCATAAACTGGGATTACTATGTAACACAAAAACAATCCCAGAAAAAAATGGGCGAGAATGAATTTCCTGGTCATTGGAAAACTCCTTTGTTGGATATAAAGAAATCTCACATTGTTAACACAGAAACATTCATCATTTTGATTGAGGAGGTACAAGTAACGCAGCATGGATTTTGGGAGAAATTCCTATATCAATTGATATCAGTCATCCAAAGAAATGAAATAGAAAAAGATGCTCGAGAGAAAATTTCTCTACGAGCATCTTTTGAATCCTATCACATTTAAGAAAGACCAGCCAAAAACATTTGAATATTTCTAAATTCAATATCCATTGGGGAGGGCGAATCTCCTGATGAGCCGCTTGAACAAAAAACCGGCTCGGCGGGAGCCTCGCCCTCCCCACAAACTCACTACCTATTGATTTAATTTAACTTAAAAAACTGAGAGACAATCTCTCACAATTCACAAGTAAGAATCCAACAATTACCGAATGGACCAATCGTTTATACTAGAACCGCCATCTTCACCCAACGCCCATGCAATGGTGTTGTCCAATAACTGGATGCCATCTTCATTCAGAAGGGCGAGCGTTCGCTGCAGGTCATCCTCGCCGCCTTGTGCGGATGACCGGTTGACATCGGAATAGCCAATAAATGCCCAGCGTGCATCGTTGCCCGCTTCACCGGTATCCACGGCAATCAAAAACGGGACATTTTCGGGCAAGGCTGCATCTGAATCGGAAGCGTTGTTGGATGTGGGTAAAACTCCTACAACTGTCCCAGTAGTCAATATAGATGGATTCGTTACAACCCCAAACGTCACTTGTGCCGGTTCACCTGTTTCCGGATCATCAACTGTAATCCCAAAGGTTTCCGGCAGCCCTTGCGCAATCGGGTGATTGGGTTCGGCAATGGTAACCACAGAGCCGTCATTAAACGCACCACCGGTAAATTCACTGGCACCACCCGTCAAGCCCATATCATCCATGAGAAAAAATTCAGTGGTGATAAACGGTTTGCTGGAGCCCGCGTAATCGCCGCCAACACTACCGGAACCTAACGACTCGGTCACAATGATCAAATCGTTCATTTCTTCGACTTCGGCGGGGTCATCTTCATCCGAATTGATAAGATTGACGGTGTGACCTAAATCATCTTCCAGATGCTGAACCAACCATCCTATCCCAGGTTCCTCGAGTTCAAATGTTTCCATAATGAACTCTCTATCAAAATCATCATTGTTAGGGTCAAAAACCCCCTCGAATAACCCCCCAGCGACCAAAACAGCTACATCTTCGGACCAAGTGGGAACCATCGACATATTCATAAGAAGAAACACCATTGAAACTCGCACAAACTGACTCTTCATAAACACAACCTCCCAAAATAAAATCGTTTTGAATTAATAATGTTTTACTGGATAGAACTTTAACATTAGCATGTAAATTTGAATCAAAAACACCAAATCACGTTTATTTTTCACCATTTTGCGACTAATATTTTTCATTATGAAACGAGTCATCTTGCCCATAGAAAGTTCAAGAGGTTCAGGAAGAGCCCTATTGCGCGGGATCGTGAGATACTCACGCCTTCATGGGCCATGGTCGTTTCGTTGGAAACCAACGGGATTGGAGGGAATACTGCCAAAATTAGAAGAACTTCATTGTGATGGAATTATCATGCGGGATTCAGACCAGCTGGAAGAAATTCTAAGATTGAATATTCCAACCATTGTGGTGCGCCATCACAAAGAAGAACAGAAAGCGCGGATCAACATCATTACGGATACCAAGAAAATAACCAAATTGGCAGTAGGCCATTTTTTGGAGAGAGGCCTGAAACAGTTTGCCTTTTGCGGGTATGACACCATGAAATGGTCAAGGGAAAGATGCGTTCAATTTCAGGAACGTATTCAGGAAAGTAGATATCCAATTGAAATCTATACACAACCGATTTTGGATGAGAAATTGACCTGGGATCAAGAATACAACCACTTGAAAGAATGGGTAAATGGCTTGCCCAAGCCCGTGGGAATTATGGCATGCAATGATGATCGAGGCCATCAATTGCTTGAAGTTTGCACCGATTTGTTTATCAACATTCCAGAAGAAGTTTCCATTCTTGGTGTTGACAATGATGAATTGATATGTGAATTATCGAATCCACCTTTAACCAGTATTGCGCTCAATTTTGAACTTGCGGGATTTGAAGCGGCGAGTGTGTTAGACCGATGGATGAATGGTCGAGGATTCACGTTTCGAAATATCATAGTCCCGGCAACTCATGTGATCCACCGGAAGTCAACAGAAATAACTGCACTGGAAGATCGATACGTATCTATGGCATTGAATTATATTCGAAAAAACGCCACCCATTCATTCAGTGTCGATGATGTGGTTTCCATCATCCCCCTCTCCCGGCGGGAGTTGGAACGCCGCTTCAAAAAATCATTGAACCGAACCATCAAAGAAGAGATACGGCGAGTCAAAACCAATCTAATCGCGCAAATGCTGGTCGAAACCAACTATTCTATTTTGGATATTGCATTGTCTTTAGGCTTCACAGGAGTTGAGCATATTTCACGTTATTTTCGCCCAGAAAAGGGGATGAGTTTGCGGCAATACCGTAAGCACTTTGGGCAGAAATAATAAGTAAATCCAAGCAAAAATATTTGAAATTGTACCATTGTAGGGGCAGGCCCCCGTGCCTGCCCCGAATATTGATAATATTGCACTTATATCAATTCTAAGTGACAATTTCTCAGAATTTTCGCTTCAGAATCTAATTCAAATACTCATACAAGGTATTGCGCTTCATTGCCGAAAATCCCGCATCGGCCACCAGTTTTTGAATCTCATTCTCGTGGCTGCAATTGTGTATGCCGGTGGCGGCCACCACATTTTCTTCCATCATGGTGCCGCCCATGTCATTGGCTCCGTAAAACAGGGCCATCTGGCCTACTGATTTGCCTTGGGTGATGAATGAGGCCTGAATGTTGGGCACATTGTCGAGAAAGATGCGTGACACCGCTAGCGTCTTGAGATAATCTACCGCGCCTGATTCGGGTACATGTTTCATTTCTGTGTTGCTGGCTTGAAAAGTCCAAGGGATAAAGGCGGTGAAGCCGCCGGTGCGGTTTTGCAGTTCGCGGATGTGGTTAAAGTGCTCGACCCGTTCTTCAAGCGTTTCGATGCTGCCGAACATCATGGTAGCGGTAGTGCGCATGCCTATGTTGTGCGCCGCTTCGTGCACATCCAACCATTCCTGAGTCATACACTTGCCCTTGGTCATTTCTTTGCGTACCCGGTCACTCAAGATTTCCGCCCCCCCGCCAGGGATGGTATCTAACCCAGCCGCCTGCAATTCACGCAAGATGGTATCGAGCGGCATTTTGGTTTTCTTCATGAAAAAGTGAATTTCCGGCGCGGAAAAGCCGTGAATATGCACATTATAATTTTCTTTGATCTCGCTAAGCAGTTTGGTGTAATACGAAAGCGGCAGTTTTGGGTGCAAGCCGCCTTGCAACAGCACCTGAGTGCCATCTACGTCTTTCAATTCTCCGATTTTTGCTAAAACCTCTTCATTGGGCAATACATATGCCTCATCATCGTTCAGTTTGCGGTAAAAAGCGCAGAAATAGCAAGTGGCGGCGCATACATTCGAATAATTTACATTGCGGTCGACGATATAGGTCACAATCTCAGGGTTGCACCATTCCAGCCTGGATTCGTGCGCGCGCTCTCCGATTTCGGCTAGATCATCAGAGCAAAGCATCTCTACCGCTTCATCACAACTCAGTCGGGTTTTGGTGGATATCATAAATTGCCCAGTTCCTTATAAAATTGCTCTTGCGGCTGCTCCTGTTGCAATCGATACGCCTCTTTGAGGAGCTGCTGCACTTCTTTTTTTTGATTTTGAAAGTCGGATTCTTGTAAAACTAGCATAAATCTCGAAACCGCATCTGACAAGCGCTTCTCATCCAGATAGGCCTTGCCAACTGCGATATTGGCTTCACGTGACCAGGGGCGAAAACGCAGCAACTCTTCGCACCAATGCCAGTATTCTGCAGTGGCATTTTGCTTTTTGGTTATACTCATCAACCCTTCGATGGCTTGGACATCTTCTGGCCACCGTTCTACCAGCGATAAGTAAACACGTTTCGCTTGGTCCAGTTCTTCCGCCTGCAAATAGGTTTCCGCCTGATCCAGCATCGCATCCCGACTGCTGCAACAGGCCAAGCAAAGCATCAAACAGGGGAACAAGGAAAGTAGGAGTTTCATTGAGATATTTTGGGGGATGGATCAGTGTGTCTAATTCATTGTAAATAAAGTCACTGACTAATAGATTCAAATAGTACATGATGGTGCCGAATCCCCCACCTAACCCCCTCTTTTTAAGCTGATCTTTACCCACAAGTTTGGGAAACGTATTTTGCCCCCCCTTATTAAGGGGGGTAAGCACC
>CAZEZQ010000081.1:0-6225 GCA_964516245.1 uncultured bacterium
GGCCCAACTTTCGCAGCCCTCTGCTTTGGGACGTATTCGCGGTTAGCACCTACTTTACTGTTTCTCTATTGTTCTGGTATGTCGGTATGATCCCCGACCTCGCCAGCCTGCGCGACCGCGCCAAAGGCAAAATCTCGAAAATCGCTTATGGAATCTTCGCGCTTGGATGGCGCGGCTCGCATCGCCATTGGCACCGGCATGAAATTGCGTATTTGATTCTGGCCGCCCTCGCGACCCCTCTGGTTCTAAGCGTTCACTCCGTGGTGAGTTTCGACTTTGCCGTTTCACAGTTGCCCGGTTGGCACACCACCATCTTCCCGCCCTACTTTGTCGCTGGGGCGATCTTTAGCGGCTTCGCGATGGTGGTCACTCTGGCTGTGCCTGCGCGGAATCTATGCAATCTTCAAAACATCATCACCATCCGCCACCTTGAGAATATGAACAAAATCATCCTGGTGACCGGTATGATGGTGGGTTATGCCTATTCGATTGAATTTTTCATCGCTTGGTATGGCGGCAACCCTTATGAATTCTTTGCCTTCATCAACCGAGCGATGGGCCCTTACGCTTGGGCGTATTGGACTATGGTCACCTGCAATGTGATTGTTCCCCAGTTTTTCTGGTTCAAATATTTCCGTACCCATCAAGTGTGGATGGTGGTTCTTTGCATCCTGGTTAATGTTGGGATGTGGTTCGAACGCTTTGTGATCGTAATCACTTCCCTAAGCCGTGATTTTCTCCCTTCCAGTTGGGATTATTTCATGCCCACCTGGGTGGATATTTGGATGCTGATCGGCAGTTTTGGGTTGTTCTTTACATTTTTCTTGTTGTTCTGCCGGTTCTTGCCCATCGTGGCAATATCGGAAGTCAAAGGCGTATTGCCTCAAGCTTCTCCGCATCCCCATCATGATGAAGAAGGAACTGAAGGCTAGTAGAACGTCACAGATGAAATGAGGGGTTATAATCCCCCCAACCCCCTTAATAAGAGGGACTTAGAAAAGAACATATTGGGAAGGTCAGGTCAGTGATAACGATTCGGCAAAAAGTCTTTTTTGGAGCGCAGGCGTCCTCGCCTGCAACAACATAAAGTACAGATTAGACACCTATGTTACTATATATTGTGTGGCCGTTTGATGGATCAGACTTTTCGCCGGTTCGCCAGTGGTAAATTTAGAATAGGGATTTTTCGTTAGTTTGGCCCCCCTTATCAAGGGGGGTAAGAACCGCAGGTTCTGGGGGGATCTGAATGTTTGAAAAAACAAGATTCCCAATCCCCTTTGAAAGGTGGGAATACACAACAGGCTCCCATCAAAGCATCTGTGACAGAGTACTAGAAGCATTCGTCTCAGGGCGATGCATAACAAAAACGAATTAAGAATAGGGATTTTTCGTTGTTTGGCCCCCCTTATCAAGGGGGGTAAGAACCGCAGGTTCTGGGGGGATCTGAATGTTTGAAAAAACAAGATTCCCAATCCCCTTTGAAAGGTGGGAATACACAACAGGCTCCCATCAAAGCATCTGTGACAGAGTACTAGAAGCATTCGTCTCAGGGCGATGCATAACAAAAACGAGACTTACAAACGATAGGGTAGAATCGTGGAAGAAAAGAAACTATACGGATACCTGGTTGAGTTCGATACCGCAGCGGATATCTACCATGCCGCCGAAAAGGTGCGGGAACAGGGATACCAGAATTGGGACGTCCACACTCCCTTTCCGGTTCACGGTATGGATAGCGCCATGGGCATTCGCCGTACATCGATCCCTTGGTTGGTCTTCGGTGGCGGCGCGGCCGGATGCGCGATAGCCTTTCTGTTGCAATGGTGGACCAACGCCTTCGATTATCCCATCATCGTCAGCGGCAAACCGCTATTCAGCGTTCCGGCCAATATCCCTATCGTTTTTGAGTTGATTGTGCTATTCAGCGCTTTGACTGCCGTGGGAGCCTTATTGGCTTTCAATGGGTTTCCCCAACTATACCATCCGTTGTTCAACAGCGAACGTTTCAAGCAAGTAACCCGAGACAAATTTTTCATTTCGGTCGAGTCCAGCGACCCGAAATTTGATGAACACAAAACCAAAGAATTTCTTTCCTCTCTCGGAGGAGCCGCCGTGGAAGCGGTGGAGGAGTGATCTATGCAGCGCTTGGTCCCGTTGATTGTCCTCAATCTGATTCTGGTCGCGCTTGTCCCCTTCGCGATCGTAACCAAGGCACGAATGTCTCGTGGTGATCAAACACGCCTGCACCCGATTCAAGATATGGACCATCAACCCAAATTCAAATCGCAGCAAGTGAACGCCATTTTCGCCGACAACCGCGCCATGCGCCCTCAAGTGCCGGGTACGGTTCGCTACAACGAACCGGTCGACAACAAGCCCTTGATGGCCGGTAGAGAAAATGGTGAATACATTGATTATATTCCTATTGAAATTACCGACTCTGTAATGAAGCGCGGCCAGGAACAATACATTATTTTTTGCTCCACTTGCCATGGACACGATGGCGCCGGCAACGGCATGATCAACCAACGGGCCGAACAACTGGCCGAAGGCACCTGGACGCCACCGCTCTCGTATCACACTCAGCAAATTCGTGAACGGCCGGACGGACATCTGTACAACACCATTAAAAATGGAATTCGCAATATGCCGCCCTACGGTTCTCAAATTTCGGTCGAAGACCGCTGGGCCATAGTCGCTTATGTGCGCGCCTTGCAGCGCAGCCAAAACGCAGCCATCGGCGATGTGCCCGAAGAACAACAAAACGCCCTCGAACGGCAAAACTAACATTCAAAGGACGGAGTACGTACCTTGGCACTGCATAACGCATCTCAAATCTACGAAGAGCGCTGCCATCTCGAAGGGTTCGGCTTGCGCCTGATGAACACCGGCGCACTGGCCGGTCTGGCTGCTTTGGCCATTGCCTTTTTGATGGCGTTTCTTGTGGAAGACGGCGTCAAACGCTTCTTTTTCGGTTATCTTACAGCCTACGCCTATTTCTTGACCTTGTGCCTGGGCGCATTCTTTTTCGTTACGTTGCAGCATCTCACCCGCGCCGGATGGAGCATTGTGGTTCGCCGGATCGCCGAATTTTTCGCCGCCAGCCTCCCAGTGTTGGTCATTCTTTTTATCCCGCTCATCTTCGGCCTGGGTGATTTATACAAATGGACCAACAACGAACTGGTTCAGCACGATACTTTGCTGCAAGGGAAAACCCCTTACTTGAACATCCCCTTCTTCTTGGTTCGCATGGTGTTGTACTTTGGCATTTGGTGGTATTTCACCAAAACCTTTCTAAATCGGTCTGTTGAACAAGACCAATCCGGCGATGTAAATTTAAGCCTGAGCATGGAAACCATCAGTCCAGTCGCTATGATTCTTTTCGCTCTGACTCTCACATTCGCCTCGTTTGATTTGATGATGTCGCTTGATCCCTACTGGTTCAGCACCATCTTCGGTGTCTACATTTTTGCCGGCAGTTCCATCGGCATCATGGCCCTGTTGGTGGTTTCTTGCTATGTGCTTCAACACAACGGCCGTTTGCAAAATGTTATTACGGTTGAGCATTATCACGATCTCGGTAAGCTATTGTTCGCATTCGTCTTCTTTTGGGGTTACATCGCATTCTCGCAATATATGCTGATATGGTACGGCAACATTCCCGAAGAGACCTCATGGTTTTTGCGGCGTCAAACCGGGGGCTGGTTTTGGGTAAGCATGGCATTGATCTTCCTGCATTTCACCATCCCCTTTGTTTGCCTGCTTTCCCGCATCCCCAAACGGCGCAAAAATTTGCTGCTCTTCTGGGCGGTTTGGATGCTGGTCATGCATTATGTCGATCTGTATTGGATCATCATGCCTGAATACGCACATGCCATCGGTGAAGATGGATTGGTTCCCTTCGGGTTGATTGATCTTGCCTGCCTTGTCGGCGTCGGTGGCCTCTTCATTGCCATGACTGCGAAAGTGGCGCGAGGCAATGCACTTGTTCCTTTGAAAGATCCTCGGTTGGGCGAATCGCTGCAATTCGAAAACATGTAATCGTGAGAAGAAAATATGAATCAACATCAACACGTGGAACCAGAAAATCTACACATTGAAGAAGACAAGCTCGACACGCCCATGATTGCTCTCGTCGGTCTGGCCTCCGTGCTATTTTTGATTATCATCGTAGTTTTGATGCAATCATGGTACTATTCGGTAGAACGAACCGAACGCTTTCAAAAGATTATTTCACAACCACCGGTTGAATACACCAAACTGGTATCTGAGCAGCAGGAACAATTGAACAGTTACAAATGGATCGATCAAAAAAACGGTGTTGTACAAATCCCAATTGATTTAGCCATGGAAAAAGTAGTGCAAGATTACAAAGATTCCTCACATTCACCACAAAAGTAGCATCGGGGGGGATACAATACTAAAAAAAACATGGGGGTAGATAATTTATGCGAAGCTTGAAAGCGGATACACGTTCACTCATCGCTTTGCTCGTATTCAGCTTGGCAATCATGGCTTCTTCGGCGGGAGCGCAAGACCCCAAGAAGCCTTCCAGTCAAACGGAACTCAAAGAACGCAAAGATAAACTTCCAGAAAACCTGGATGGTGTGGGCATTGTAGAGAAATTAGATGCGCAGATTCCCATGAATCTGGAATTCGTGGATGAAAATGGGAAAACCGTAAAATTGGGCAATTACTTTCAAGGCGATAAACCCGTCATTTTGAATTTGGGCTACTACCGCTGCCCTATGCTCTGCAATCTGATTATGAACGGCATGATCGAGGCCTTGAAAGAAATCGATATGCTGCCGGGACGGGATTTCGAGATCATCACCTTGAGTATCGATCCCCTCGAAACCGCTCAACTGGCCAAACACAAAAAACAAACCTACATCAAAGACTACGGCCGTCCCGCGGCAGCTATGGGTTGGCACTTTTTGACCGGCCGTGGAGAAAATATCAAACAATTGACCGAAACCGTTGGCTTCAATTACAAATATGTGAAAGAAAGAGAAGAATACGCCCACGGTTCGGCCATTATGATTAGCACACCGGATGGCAAACTCTCCCGTTACTTGTACGGCATCATCTTTGCACCGCAAACCCTGCGGCTTTCCTTGGTAGAAGCCTCAAACGGGAAAATCGGAACCACCTTGGATAAAGTCACTTTATATTGCTTTCATTACGACGCCGATTCGGGCTCATATTCGTTCGCGGCCTTTAATGTTATGCGCTTGGGCGGCCTGCTCACGGTTTTAATACTCGCAACGGTGCTCTACGTGTTTTGGCAGCGTGAACGCAAAGTAAACAGAGAGCAACAATCAGCAGAAGGAATACAATCGTGAATTCGTTTTTTGAATGGCTAAATTCGTTTGGATTAATCCCAGTCGCGTTCGAAGAGGGCGGAACCTTTTGGATGCCGCCCCAAGCCTCGAACTTCGCCAATCAATTGGATTGGATCTTTTATTTCATTTACTGGGTAAGCGTCTTTTTCTTCTTCCTCATTGTGGGCGTTATGATCTACTTTGTTTGGAAATACCGCGCCCGCGAAGGCCACAAAGAAGAAAAAACCCCCACTCACAATACGGCTCTCGAGGTCACTTGGAGCGTCATCCCCCTAATCATCGTACTCTTGATGTTCTACTACGGCTTCAAGGGATATGTCGACAAAATCGTTGCCCCGCAAAACTCTTACACCATCAATGTATTCGGGCAAAAATGGCAATGGTTTTTCCAATACCCCAACGGCTATCAGGATGATGCATTGCACATTCCCATTGATACCAACGTTCAACTGGTCATCACATCAAATGACGTCACCCACAGCATGTTCATCCCTGCTTTCCGCGTAAAAATGGACGCCGTCCCCGGGCGATACACCAAGATGTGGTTCCGCCCCAACGAATTGGGTGAATTTCAAGTCTATTGCGCCGAATATTGCGGCACCGGCCACTCCGATATGATCACTCAGGCTGTGGTTCACAAACGCGGCGAATTCGACAAATGGCTGGCCGATGCCTCCAACTTCATTGCCAAAGACCCACCCGCCGTGGCGGGTGAAAAACTCTACAACAAAAAAGGCTGCAAACAGTGCCATTCCATCGACGGCACCACTGGCCACGGCCCTACTTTTCAAAAGATCTGGGGCAAACAAGAACAATTGCAAAGCGGTGAAACTATAACTGTTGATGAAGAATACGTTCGCAACTCCATTCTCAATCCTAT
>CAZEZQ010000081.1:6235-9468 GCA_964516245.1 uncultured bacterium
GATTCGAAGGGGTCATGCCCACCTACAAAGGCAAAATCACCGATATGGAAATTCTGGCGCTGATTGCATACATGAAACAATTATCTGGCATCGAAGTCAGCGAAGTCCCCATCCCCGAGCAGTTGGGGAAAGTGAAAAGCGCTACCGATACAGTAGAGGGCGCTGCGGGTACAATTGATAGCGCCACGGGTGAAATGCAAAATACAAACAATTCACCACAAGATAACTCTCAAAACAATTCTGATAACGAAAGTCAAAATGAATAATCAAGAGGTCAGGTTAGTACTATGGCTGTTACTCCTGTAACCACATATCCCGTCCCCGAATCCCAAGAAGGGGCCAAAAACTATCTCAACGCCGATACTTCGGTCTGGTCATGGATATACACCCTCGACCACAAACGCATCGGCCTGATGTATCTCGCAGCAATCTTGCTCTTCTTCTTTGTCGGCGGCATGCTGGCGATTCTTATCCGCACCGAACTGCTGACTCCGACCACTACAATCGTCTCGGCGGATATGTACAACCAAATCTTCACCCTGCACGGCGCCATCATGATCTTTCTGGTGATCATCCCCGGCATTCCGGCGGCGCTGGGCAATTTCGTTCTCCCGCAAATGCTGGGCGCCAAAGACGTCGCCTTCCCCCGGCTGAATTTGGGCAGTTACTACCTGTATGTCTTGGGTGCGATTTTTGCTCTTCTCACATTGATTTGGGGTGGAGTCGACACGGGATGGACGTTTTACACCCCCTACAGCACCACCACAAACACGGGAGTTATCCCCATGACCATGGGCGCATTCATTCTCGGGTTCAGTTCGATCTTCACCGGCATCAACTTCTTGGTCACCATCCACAAACTGCGCCCCAAAGGCATGACCTGGTTCAAAATGCCGCTCCTCCTGTGGGCTCTTTACGGCACTGCATTGATCCAGGTACTCGCGACCCCGGTTTTGGGTATCACTCTGCTCTTACTCATCGCCGAACGCGTTTTGGGAGTCGGAATCTTCGACCCCAACCTTGGCGGCGACCCGGTGTTGTACCAGCACTTCTTCTGGTTTTATTCTCACCCAGCGGTCTATATCATGATTCTTCCCGGCATGGGCATTATCAGCGAAATGATTTCCGTCCATAGCCGCAAACATATTTTTGGCTACAAATTCATTGCCTTCAGCAGCCTGGCGATTGCCATTCTCGGCTTCTTGGTTTGGGGCCACCACATGTTCACCAGTGGACAATCCGGTCTCATGAACATGATCTTTAGTTTTCTCACATTCAGTGTCTCCATTCCTTCAGCCATAAAAGTCTTTAACTGGCTGGCCACCATGTACAAAGGGAATATTCAACTCAACACCCCCATGTACTATGCTCTTTCGTTCATCTTCTTGTTCGGCATCGGTGGGTTGACTGGCCTGTTTCTTGGAACCTTGGCCGTCGACATTCACTTGCATGATACCTATTTCGTCGTCGCCCACTTTCACTATGTCATGATGGGTGGAACCATCATCGCCTTCCTGGGCGGCATCTATCATTGGTGGCCGAAAATGACGGGAAAAATGTATGACGAATTTTGGGGCAAAGTGGCCTGCATCCTGATCTTCATTGGTTTCAACGTCACCTTCTTCACCCAATTCGTAATGGGCAGCCAAGGGATGCCGCGGCGCTATTACAATTACGTCGAAACCTTCACATCCTACCATGTGGTTTCCAGCATTGGCTCCTACATCATGGCGATCGGATTCTTTATCTCGGCCTACACATTGATCCATTCCATGTTCCGCGGCCAAAAAGCACCCAACAATCCATGGGGCGGCAACTCGCTTGAATGGCACAACGCTTCCCCGCCCCCCAAAGAAAACTTTCATGAAACACCCACCAATGTTGGAGACCCCTATGACTTCAACGATTGGAGTTATGACAAAACCATCAATGGGTACGTGAAGAAAACTGCAGCCACGACTGCATAATCTTAACAAACAGAGGATTTTATTATGGTAGTGGCAGAACCAGGCCATGAAGTGGATAAACACAAGGGAGAGCACGAACACCACGAGCATCCTCCCCAGCTGCAACACCACTTTGAAACCGAAGAACAACAATTCGAATCCAGTAAGCTGGGCATGTGGCTGTTTCTGGCCACTGAATTCCTGCTGTTCAGTGGCTTGTTTTGCGCCTATGTAATCTTTCGCGCACACCATTGGGAAATTTACGAATATGGGCACAAGTATCTCGACACCACCATGGGCGCCATCAACACAGCCGTTCTGATCTTCAGTAGCTTCACGATGGCATGGGGCGTGCGCGCCGCCCAATTGGGCAAGCAAAAACTGTTGATCACCCTGCTTGCCATCACAGTGATCTGCGGCGGTATCTTTATGGGAATCAAGTACGTTGAATACACCGCCAAATTTGAACACGGCTTGATGTGGGGAACCGAATTCGACGAAGAACTGTTACGCCACTACAATGAACAACATGACGGCATTGCGCACGGCGGAGAACATGGCGAATCTGCTGAAACTGCGCACGAAGGCCAAGGCGCCCACGCTTCCGCTTCCAAAGAGGGGCAAGCACCAACACAATCAGAAGAGATGGCCAATCAAACTCAATCTGCTGCCGCAGGAAACGAACAAAACGTTGCTCAAGGTGAACAAACTCAAACAGAAGCACAAGCGTCACCAGCAGACGATCGAACAACACAACCAGTAGCGGCCGTGGGACCGGTTGGGCTGAATGAAAACTACCAACAACCTGTAGAACGCTATTCTGAGGAAGAAATCCCCCAAAACCTGCAGGTTTTCTTTGGCATCTACTTCACCATGACCGGGCTGCACGCCCTTCACGTAATCATTGGAATGATCGCAATTACATGGCTTCTGGTCGAAGCCATTCGCGGCAAATTCGGGACCCAATACTATACACCCGTAGACTTGGTAGGCTTATACTGGCACGTAGTCGACTTAATCTGGATCTACCTCTTCCCCCTCCTCTACCTAATCGACTGAAAATCCCCTCTCCCCCTGGGAGAGGGCTAGGGTGAGGGGAATAAGGAGGGCGAGGTTGAAAATGCACCGCGGCGTGCTCCCGCCGAGCCGCGTTGCAATAGCCTTAAGGAGGGCGAGGCTCCCGCCGAGCCGCATGTAGCAATTGCATTAAGGAGGACGAGGTTGAAAATGCGCCGCGGCGTGCTCCCGCCGAGCCGCGTTGCAATAGCCTTAAGGAGGGCGAGGCTC
>CAZEZQ010000081.1:9568-11583 GCA_964516245.1 uncultured bacterium
CCGCCGAGCCGCATGTAGCAATTGCATTAAGGAGGGCGAGGTTGAAAATGCGCCGCGGCGTGCTCCCGCCGAGCCGCATGTAGGGTGGGCTTTAGCCCACCAACAAAAAAAACAAAAATCAACGAAACCGGTGAAACTGCTCCAAAAAGGAAACGAAAAAATGAACCAACCCAACGCGCACCACAACGAACCCCATCCCGAAGTCGGCCACGTCGCCCCCATGTGGATTCTGGTCGCCATCTGGTTGGGATTAATGTTTTTAACTTATATCACCGTTGCCGTGGCCCAATTTGATTTCGGCGATCTGAATATCGTCATCGCAATGGGCATCGCCACCGTCAAAGCAGCGCTGGTTATCATGTTTTTCATGCACCTCGTTTGGGACAAACCCTTCAACGCCTTTATCCTGATCAGCACCTTGGTGTTCGTCTTCCTCTTCATCTTATTTGCTTTGCTCGATACCGGACATTACATCAATCAAGTCATTCCAGGATATTACGAACCGGATCAGGTTCTACCAAGTTTGAGAGAACAATGAGCGAGTCGAATAGCTCTGGCAACAATCGGGTTCGCACTCTTTTCGAATCTCCCTACGAAAAAGATTCTCTCCCCCGCGCAGGCAAACTGGGTTTGCTTATATTTTTGGCTTCGCTCAGCATGCTTTTTGCCGCCAGCATGGTGGGCTATCTGGTCGTTCGGTTTCAGGCCCAAGAATGGCCCCCTGAAGGCATGCCCAGCCTGCCCAGCGGCTTATGGCTCAGCACTCTTTTGATCCTCATCAGCAGCGGCGCCATGCACTTCGCCATAAAAAGCATCCGGCGCAATCAGCAAAGTTTGCTCTGCCGCTACATAACGTTCACACTCATATTGGGGTTAGGCTTTTTACTCGCTCAATGGTGGAACTGGTGGGGATTAATCGCGCGCGACATTGGCCCGGCAGCCAAAAATCTCTACGCCTTCACCTTCTACATGCTTACCGGCCTGCACGCCATCCACGTCCTCGGAGGAATCATCTGCCTTATCGTGGTAACTCTAAAATCCTACTTCTGGTCTTACACCGCCCAAGACCATGACGGCGTCGAATATTGCGCCATCTACTGGCACTTCCTCGACGGCGTCTGGCTGATTATATACTTCGTCTTACTTCTTGCCGGATAAGAATATTCACTCTCAAATCAATATTTGCGCTTAACATGTAGGTGGGCTCAAAGCGAAGCGTAGCCCACCGAATGCTGCTATTAACCACTCATTCACCCACACAAGAATCCATCAAATTTTTAGGTACACTACTTCCCCAATCATCTTCATACCAGCCTAATTTCACATACCGATGAAATGATGGCCATCTCCAATCTCTGGGATTCTGAACATAACCATGCTTAACAGGATTGTAATGAATATAATTCAAATGTTTAATAAAATCATCTTCATTTCGAATCATATGTTCCCAAAAACGCCTTTGCCATATCCCTTTTTCCCGTTTTTTTATTCTTGAAAGCGGTAATGATTTTTCGGTGGAGTGATCCTTTGAATACAATCTGGTAAATCGATTTTTTATCAGGTTCCAACGCAATGAATAATTTGAATCGCCCTCTGGCATTGCCCATAGGGTATGTATATGATTGGGCAGAACGACAATTCCTTCAATAGTGAATGGATATTTTCTCCGAACCGTTTGAAAGGCATCATGCAAGCAGTCTCGGGATGACTCGAGCGTTAAAATTGGATTTCGGTCACAAGTGATTACAGTGAAAAAATAACAAGCATTTGGCACATGGAAACGAATATAATTGGGCATTTTTTACCTTCAATCTTTGAGACGGTGGGCTGCGCTTCGCTTTGAGCCCACCCTACAACTTTAGGATTGATTGTTAATCGAATACCACGCAAACCAAAAGCTATAATACACAGCCGCATCTTGTGGATCGTTCAGAAATCGCGCTTCAACAACATCTGGATTCTCACGAAAAATAAACCGCAACGGTTCACCATCGAGTTCCTTCTCCCACTCATTA
>CAZEZQ010000082.1:0-11582 GCA_964516245.1 uncultured bacterium
ACCGAACAAGCGTTCCAACCCCCAACTACCTGTCTGGCCGGAAAGTTGGAAGATGGCGATAGGACCGCCGAGCAATTTGGGAGAAACCTGGCCGGTAAAGAGTTGCCCCAGAAAATCGATCATCATTCCCGTAACTGCGACTAATTTATCCCACGATTCTGAAAGCGAACCAACGAAACCTAAATATTTCCGGTCGGCTTTCATATCAACGCCTATTTGCGCGATGTTATATTCTTTCCCGGTTTTTACGCTGGTTGGGGTCATCAAAGGTTGTTTTATCACTTCCGGTTGAATGGTGGCTGATTCCATCTGGCTGCCGGGCGTGAGCCAAGTTACTTCAAGTGGTTTGGCGCTTGCTTCTCCTTGTTCTTTCACTTGCACCGAACCGTGAATGGTATGCAGCACTTCAATCCAATCATCGACTTCTTTTCCATTGATTTCCACAATTCGGCTTCCGGTTTCAAGACCGGCTTTTTGTGCCGGGCTGTTGGTTTGAACCGTACCCACAACCGGCGGTAGTTTGGGCGCGATCCCCAAAAGAGGAACCGACGGGGTGAAATACTCTTTTACGGTGATTTCACCTATGAATATGATCCCAATACTGGTTTTCGGTTGATAAGGTTTGGCGTCTTCTGTGGGCATCCGCATATCCGGTTTGACGGTTAACGTTTTTTGATTTCCTGCTTTCTCTATGACTTGAAATTCCAACGGTTTTGGCTGGTATTCACCAGTTTCGGTCTTCTTGAAACTTGAAGAAATATAATCTGACCAGTCTGATCGAGATTCAAAGGTTTTGCCATCGACTTTTTGAATGATCATCCCCGGTTTCAGTCCCGCTTGACTGGCCGGGCTATCAGGCAAAACGTTTGTTATAAATATCCCTTGAAACTGGTCTGGTGGTTCTGAACTCTCTAGATTTTGAGTCTCAAAAATAGCGGATGGAATTTCATGCGATTTTTCAATGGTTTGCCCATTGCGCTCGACGGTGATTTGGATTTGCCTGTTTGAGGAATAATCTTCACGCCGAGAAGGGTACTGGGCGGCTCTAAGAGTGTTTATCACATCATCCCACGAAGTAACATCATACCCATTAATTTCAAGAATCTGATCACCCTTGTGCAATCCCATTTCCCATCCAAGGCTGCCGGTAGGAACGTTGCCGATCATTTTGGTTGCGGTATATTGCTGGCCAAATGACATATAGAGAAGAAAATAAATAAGAAATGAGAGAACGAAGTTCATCGCAGGTCCGGCGATCACTATAAGAATCCGCTTCCAAGCCGAAAGTTGAAGGAATTCGTGCTCTGCGCCGGTTATTTCATCATCTGGATCCATTCCAGTAATTTTGACATAGCCTCCCAAAGGGAGAGCGCAAAGCGCGTATTCAGTTTCACCCCGCTTGTAAGATAAAACCTTTTTACCCATTCCCACAGCAAAGCGTTCCACTTTGGCGCCGCAGAGTTTGGCCACGATAAAATGACCCCATTCATGGAAAATGACTGCTAAACCCAAAACAATTCCAAAGTGAATGATATACGTCAGAGAGGTTGTAAAGACTTCTAGACTCATTGATTCAATTATCCTTCAATAATGTTTGAATGTGTGCCTCTCCATCCGATTCTGCCTCCGCGAATTGCACAATGGAGAGTTTTTATGATACGATTTATCACAACAGTGTATCCGCATCTTCTCTAAACAGTTAGCAGAATGTGGATAGCATAATTTGATCTCTTTAATGAATGTTGATAAATGTAACGACCCCCTACCCGGATGTCAAGCAAAGTACTTATGTCAATAAATACCGAAAATCATGAAACTTGCCCTTCTATATTCCATCTGCCATGGCCGGTATACGGGATCGCGGGGTTCTCATTGATTATCAAGATATGTCTGATAAATCTGAATTTAGCTGAGTATACAGACGGCATTATCCAATTGAATTTGTGGCACAGCCCGGTGGTGTTTTTCCTGCCTGGGTATACGGTATTAGTGGAGTTGTTAAATGTTGTAACGGGCGATCTGCTCATTGCGGGAAGGCTGGTTTCGATCCTCGCTTCTTCGATTGCTTTGTTGTACTTTTATTCACTTGCCTACATCATTAGTAAAAACAAAAATGCCGCGTTTTGGGCTGCATTGTTCCTGGCACTCTCCCCTATTTTCAATCGCTGGTCGCTCCGGGTGATGACAGATTCTTTGTTCTGCCTTGTGTTTATTATCGCTTGCCGGGAGCTGGCAATTTTGTGGCTGAATGAAAAACGCTCAATCGCTTGGATGATTTTTTGCACGGGGATTGCTTCCTTGGTTCGTTATCAAGGGGTTATATTTCTCCCCTTTCTTGGTCTTATTATTTTCAAACGTAGGAATACATTTTCTGTTGGATTGAATAGCAAACGGCTATTTGCTCTTACTATCTCATTAATCCCATGGATTTTGCTAGGTTTATGGATTGCTTTTCGGGGGTTCGGACATCACCAGCAGTTTATCGAACGTGGTTCCTACGGCTTTTGGCTGACTCTTTCCGCCTATTATTCCATGTTTGAGACATTTGTCTTGTATTGGCCCTGGGCAGTAAGTTACGGGCTTTTTCTATTGGGGTGTATAGGAATAACGGCCTATTCTCATTCCATCCAGCGTAATTTTTACCTTTTCTTGGCTATTTTGGCTCTCATCTTTTTATTGGTGCAAAGCGCGTTTTTGTCGTTTCAATACCGGTATATGCTGCCTCTTGTTCCTCTCTGGTGCATTTGTGCAGGTATGGGCTGGCAAAAGTGTGATGAGTGGCTGCGAACCAAACAAGCCAAAAAACTAGTGTTAGGGATTGTTGTGGCCAATTTATTAATTATGACCACTGCAATAATTTTTCTTCAACGCTCTACATTCGGAGATATTGCTGAATCGGCCAAAACATTGCAGGTCATTGGAAGAAATTCACGAGTTCTATCGGACGAACGTTATCGTGAAGGGGTATACAATGTGAAAATGGAATTTTGGTCGGGACGTGAGATAATCTATTTGCACAATACTCAACCCCAAGAAGGTGATTTTGTTGTGTTGCACAACACGTATTCGGATTTGTCGCCGGATTCAATATTGGTGAATCATTTGCGGGAAAATTTTTCAGTGACCAAAATCAAAGAATGGAAATCGAATACTGTGTGGGGAGATTATTCTACCTTGCCTTTATTGCCTGATATTATGGTGAATCCTTCTTCTCCCCCTTTAACCAGCAATCCACCTTGTATGGCTTTTCGATTTGTGCCACAGCATTATTATTCAATCATAGTTCACTTGGGAAAAAAGCAATAACTATGAATCAAGAAAATATTAGCTATCGATTGTTTGTTTATGGTTCACTCAAAGACCCCCTGCTTTTTCGTGATGTAACGGGAATTGAATGTCCCCGCAAATCCAATGCTGTATTGAAAGGGTTTGGATTAAGCCAAGCCGTGGATGGAGGCCCCGTAATTTACCCAAACGAAAAAGGGTCGATCATTGGTGAATTGATCTACGATCTTCCAGAAGAGATATTGAAAACAATCGACCAGTATGAAGATATAGAAAAACGATCTATCCAACGGCAGGAAATTACCGTTCTTGCGAATCATCAAATATTCAATGCATACACTTATGTGGGAATAGAACCCGCTTGATTGCACCGGAGACAACATGCGAATTTGCTATATCGGCGATGGAGATTCGATTCATAATCATTTTATGATCGATTGGTTTCATAAACATGGCCATAAATTGCTCTTTTTGACGGATACGCCTGAAAATCCCCCCAATTGCGAAGTGATTCAAATCGTGAAACGCAAAGGGTGGGGGCCTTTGCGCCATTGGCGCGCCATTCGCAAAGTCAGGCGCATTGTACACAAATGGCGTCCTCATATTCTTCATGCGCACAATGTCACCGGTTATGGCTATTGGGGAGAAGGAGCGAAATATTCTCCGTTTGTCGTCACGGCCTGGGGGTCTGACCTGAATACATTGGCCCATAAGAATATGGCGGTATATAAAATGGTTTGCAATGCGTTGAAGGCCGCTGATTTTATTACCGCTGATGCCGAAGTCTTGTGTGAAACCGCGCGGGAAATGGCAGGTACGCAAGCAGATGTTCGTTTGTTGCAATGGGGGGTGTTGCTGCCGGAGTTTGATGCCGAAGTTTCTGAAGAGATGCGAAAACGGTTTCGCGGTGAATCCGATTTCGTTTTTATCAGCACGCGGCGCTTGCGTTCGAATTACAACATCGAATCCATTATCAGTGCATACTCTCGCGCAATGGCCACCATGCCCAAAAGCCGCTTGCTTATTGTGGGCGATGATGAAGAACGCAGCCATTTGGAAGAACAGGTTCGAAAACTTGGGATGAAAGACCGGATCATCTTCACCGGCTGGTTGACACGGGAGGAACTGATATGCGCGTTGAAAGTATCGGATGTATTTATTTCGGTTCCCGAATCAGACAGTACCGCATTATCAATGCTGGAAGCCTTTGCCGCCCGCCTTCCCGTAATTGTTTCGGATTTGCCAGCCAACACAGAATGGGTGGATTCAGGCGAAAATGGGTATTTGGTGCGGCCCAATGACGTGATTAAGCTCACTCAAGCGATGAATCGCATGGGAGAAAATCGTGACCGGGCGCGGGAGTGGGGAGAATTCAACCGAAAATTGGTGGAAGAGCGGGGGGACCGGGAAAAAGAAATGAAAAAATTGGAGCAATGGTATAAAGATCTTGCCCAAAAGAAATTTCAATCTTCCCAATAAGGGTTTTATAAACACAAGTTATGGAATTGTTGAAGCCGGGTCCAAAGTTAGGAGAGCTTGCCGAACGCGCTGGTAGTCTTCGTTACGATCCAACATGCGATACAGTTTTCCCAGTTTTTGGCGCAGGCGGGGGGAAGAAGGATCTAAATTGATGCATTTCTTATAAACGGTAACCGCCTTATTCCTTTGATTGAATTCCACCATTCGGTCTGCCAGCATTTCTTTTAGCGGTAAAAGACCGGGATAGCGTTGGCTGGCGATGCGCAAGATTTGAATCGATTCTTCTTTTTGATTATTCTTCGCGTAAACCTCAGAGAGAGATTGATAAGCCAGTAATGGCGCGTATCCACTGCGCCAACTAATAAAGAAAGCCGCCTCGATTCGCCGAATTTCATCTTCGCTGAGAAGAACCTCCTCTTGAGCCGTTTGCTGCAACTTGACTGCAGCATACACGGCGGCGCAGTCTCCACGGTATTTTCCCCAATCAAAAGCCTTTTCTGCTGCTTGGAGTTTTTCTTCTTTTGTTGCAGCCAGAGCAAATTGTTCCAAATAACTCTGGGCGTAAGAATCTTTCATTGTGTAGTGAATTCCCAAGACGGCCAAAATCAGAAATATTCCCGCATGGACATAGGGGAGAAAATGAATGTAGGGGAATGAAGCCATCCGTTTCGAAGCAGTTACATTTTGGGAGACTGCGGTATTCCAAATGATGATCAGCGCCAACCAGGATAGAGGATGGGCCAGAAACGTCATCAGAGAAGGGGAATGTTGAAAAGAAAAGCCTAGTAATGAGAGAAAAAAGAATAATGACAATACCAATGAAACACTGGCACTATCGATTTCATTTTGAATGGCGCCTCGAATCGCAGGATACAAAATCATGCCAATGATGATTGCCGATATGCAAAAGGTCCAAAATGAAGAATAGGAATAGTGATAAAAGCCTTCGGATAGAATCCCCAAAAGCGCAATCGGTTTTACGGGGCGGTCAATAAATTGGAACAAGGCGTCGGGTGGCATCAAACGATAAAAAATCAGAGAAAAGTCAAAGAAATATCCCAAAACCAAGAACAACATGATCAGACTAAAAGCCAACAAATTCTTGCTGTTTTGCAGAAAACCAACGCCAGTGCATAATAACATGAAGAGTAAGAAATTGGCTCCAATGAACACAAATCCCGCTTTCCCTGCGAGAAACAAGAGCAAAATACACCACACGCATAAGAAGATAGAGGAAAGCCAGGATTGATTGAATGATTTTCTTTGAAATATAGTAAAAAAGCAAAGCGAAGTGGCCGTGACCAAAGCGGCATGGAATATGATTTCAAAACTGTTTGGTGGGGGAGCAAGAATCGCTTGGCTTGGGTGGAGTGCGGAAGATGAAGATATTTCATTTGACGCGAGTTCCGAAGAAATGGGAGTTACTATGAGTTCATGAAAAGATTGATTGGGCAATAGGGAGTAAGTGTGAGGGGCCAAAAGCACAATCAACCAGAGTATCGCGCAAAAGCTCCATAAACCCAGTGTTATAGGAATTTGTAAATTGCGCAAACAGTAAAAGGCAAGAAACCCGCCTAGCAAACTGGGCCACACACGGGTTGTAAAACCCATGCTTAGAGTGAAAATTTCTAACAACCCCACACCGGCCAGCAATAGCAAAAAAAATGCAGATTCATAAGCCTTTGCAGAATGAGAATTTTTTATATCACAATAAAGATGATATGCGCTTAAAAATACCAATAAGAGCAAGGCGTATAGGCGCAAAGCTGGTGCAACCACGGGAAACAAAAATGGGAGAATCAAGAAGGGGAGGATTTGGACAAATAGTTGCATAAAGCCTGCAATCCTAATAAATAACTATCTACACCAAAACCGGAAATTTGTCCGATTGCCACGGGGGCGATAAAAGAATGATGCCGGAATTCTTCACGCTGGTAGACATTGGATAAGTGGACTTCGACAGTGGGCAGTTGCACGCCTGCGATGGCGTCACGAATGGCTACAGACGTATGGGTGTAAGCGGCGGGATTGATGAGTATCCCATCCGCCCAAGAGCCAGCTTCACCAATCAGCCGGACAATTTCACCTTCACTATCACGCTGTTCGATTCGCAAATTGACGGAACATTCAGCAGCCAAGTGATTTAAACGTTCGTTGATTTGACTCAGTGTCGTTGTTCCATACTTTTCGGGTTCACGGCTGCCCAAAAGGCTTAGGTTTGGACCGTGTATTACCAAGATTTCAGGCATCGTTACAATCTCATCCAAAAGACGTTATGGTAAATGATATTTTGAAATGATTGCATCTTCCATTTGATGCATTATACTACCACAGTCTATTGAAAACTGGAAATCCCAGGGAATCTTTGCTTTGAGGGTGAATTTTTTTATGTCGAACAAATCCACCAACGCTCAGTCAAATGTGTCATTGAGTTTCGCGGAACGCAACGCTTATTTGCTGGGCCGGTTTATCATTATATTCTCGTTCGTTTATACAGCAGTGGTTTTCTATACGACCACATGGCGGCATTACCATATCCCCAAAACCTCCTCGTTTATTTTTCTCATGATTGGGTTATTTGTTTGTTGGGCTATATTGGCCGCCGGACACCGTTTTGTGCGCTCGGCCCACGCCACACCGGCTGCTTTTTTCTTCGGCATTATTGCTTTTACCTCGCTGTTTTCTGTGAATCTTACCGAAGCGTGGGAAACCATTCTTTTTTATGGCGCCTGTTTGTTTCTCAGCATTATGGTCCCCAAATTCTTCGTGAAATTACGGGATTTTCAAGTTTTCACCTACATCATGGGGCTGCTCAGCATCTTGGTGTGCCTCTACGCCTTGGCACAGAAGTTTGAATGGCCTTTGTTCTATAGTTTTTTTCAAAGTTTGGGAATCAATCTAAATGTCAATACTTATAAGCCGGTTTCATTTATGGGAAATGAAAACTACGCGGCTGAATACCTCAATATTGCCCTCCCTATTTGCCTTATGATGATTTTTTGCAATCTGCGTAGGCCTGCTGAACTTCTCTTTTACAGTTTTACGACATTGCTTAATATATGCACGATGTATTACATTGATTGCAACGCATCGTATATGGGCTTTGCGGTGGCCTTTCCTATCGTTTTGTTGACGGCGGTGCATTACAAAGTGCTGCCATGGTTGCTGCAAAGCAGAGTTTTCCGTTGCGCGCCCGACACAGCCTACCGGTATTTTCGCCATGCGATTGTCTTGGGACTCTTTGCTGGGGTCTTAGTAGGGACGGTGATCGCCTCATTTGACAAATTTGGCCCCTATGACAACAAAATTCGGGACAAACTGACTCAAATGGCCACCTGGGTGGATAGCGACGGTGATAACCGGCCGGATGGGATCCCACCCATCGTTTTCCGTTTGCAATGCATGGATGCGGCGGTTCGAAATATTATTGATACACCTCTATTCGGCATTGGCGCGGGGAACTTCAAAGTAATCCATCCACTTTATGAAAGCCAATTGGAACGGAAAGTGTTGGGCGAAGAAACACTGGCCCGCAAGGTGCACAACGACCATCTCCACCATGCTGTCGAACACGGGATTTTCGGATTATTCGCCTGGTATTGGACGATTGCTGTAGGGATTTACGCCATCTACCGTTCTTTGCGGTTTTTGAATCATCAACAGCAGATGCGCTTGTCTGCTGAACAATCCAATTCATCTCACGAAATATCCCGCCACATGAATGCCCCGGCTCAGAATTTTTATTTCTATTTGCAATTGGGCATTTTGGGGGGGATTATCACGGCAGTGGTGAGTTGCGCATTTGGCCATACTTTTGTGCTTCCTGCTTCGGCTGTGACGTTTTGGTTGGTGTTGGGGCTTGGGATTGCAGTATTCCAAAAAATGCACCGCTATGAAAAGGGATATACCACCCCATTATTTGGGTTAACCGGTGAAAGATTGACCCAGACGCAACATGTTACAAAAAATGTTCCTGGTTGGGCCCGATGGATTGCATTGTTTTTACTGGTTCTTCCCCTTGGAGCTAAAAACACCTATCAGCTAATTGGGGAATCCTGGTTGAAATTTGGGATGTTTTATCAGGATGAAAATAAATATCAAGAAGTATTTTATTGCTTTAACCGGGCCAAAAAGATTTTCCCCTACCAAATGGAAATTTATTATATTTTGGGCCGCTATTATATCGATGCCCTGGTGGAAATTGATAATGCGATCAACAACGCCAATCGAATCGGGGATGAAGCCTTAAAACGGCTCGCTCAAATCAATTTGTTTAATTACTATCCCCCCAAGAAGGCCAATGAAACTGATGAACAATGGCAACAGCGTGCCCTGGCTGAACCATCAAATGAGCGAATGGTTCGCCTGCAAGAATTGCGTCAAAGGCTGATTCGGGAAGGGATTGTGACCCTGCAAAGCGATATATATATGAATCCCAACTACAAATGGGCGCACAACAACCTGGGTGTTATTTATGACCGGCTGGATAATGAACACCTTTCACAAGCGGCTTACAACCGCGTTTTGAAAATCGACGAAGAGCAAATTTATGCCCGTTATAACCTGGGCATCGGGTATATGCAGCAAGGGAAAACGGAACAAGCCGTTCGCTCTCTGGAACAGGCATTGGTTGTCGACCCCGGAAGAACAGACATTTATAGTTATTTAACCACCGGCTTTATTCAAACCAACGACCCCTATCGCGCTTTGCAGGCGGCCAATCGTTATTTGTCTCTTTCATTGGTAAATAAGATTGAAAATCAATTAACCAACAAAGCCTCTGTAGAAGAATTCTCCGACATCGATAACAAAATCAACCAAGGTGATTTGGTGGGAGCGTTGAAAAAGATTCTGCGGTATACCGAATTGGATGCATCGGAAGCCGATCGAATTCATTATGAAAAAATCCAACGGCAATATTTACGGATTGCCGGCATGCTGGCTCAGCAGGGAGACAATCAAAATGCCGAGAAATCGCTGCGGATTGCTGAATTGCTGGTTTCGGTTCCCCCTTCTGAATTCTTTTACCTGTATGGAGAGATTTACCGCCAGGTCGGCAACACCGAAAAAGCGATGGAGCATTACCAAAACTATTTGCGCACCAATCCAGGCGATATCGATGCCCGCCGGCAAATCGCCAGTTATTTTGGGAATCACCGCAAATTCGATGAGGCCGCAAATGCATACAAACCCATTTTGGAAAATGATCCGAATTGGGATGATTATATGAGTTATGCGCAAATCCTGCTTGGGGGCGGCAAGAGTGATTGGAATACGATTTATTCGTATATTCAAAAGGGGATCGAAAAGGGCGGCGATACCGCCCGCAAATGGTTGGTCAATAAAGAGAATAATACCAATCTTCTTTATCAATATATTGAACAAGACCCCCGGCTGCAAAAACTGATTGGACCGAAATACTGGAATCCAGAAAGTGCCGCCTCAATTGAATCGCCATCCGATACGCAAGAATAAATTGGCTCGATGAATCGCTAAGGCTGCCAGAAACGAATAGACTGCGATGCGCATTTTATTTATTGGACACAATGGTTACGGGTATCCACATACAAGGGTTCGCTGTTATCAATTTGCCAAAATTCTTTCTACCATGCCCGGTATTGAAACGGCCGTGCTTTCATTTCGCGATGATTTAGCCCCCCACAAATCCGAAGCGGCCATGTATGAAAATTTGCGGGACCGGGAGAAATTGCTTTTAACCGGGAAAGCGCTTTGGCGGTTGTTGTCTGAAAAGGGAACATTGCTCTATCTACAAAAAGCCCATTTTCATGCTGCCGCCCCCTATTTTCTTCACCGCATAGGTTTTTTTCCTAATTATATTTTCGACTACGACGATTTCGATATCCCCCTCTCAAATTTTTTCGGACGTGGCATCTGGAACCGCTTATTTTTCGGCAGCCACCGCTGGGATGAAATCACCTACCGTCTGGCGCGCAACGCTAAGGGTTGTGTATGCGCCAGCCATGAGTTGGTGAAACTTATGCAGCCAGAAAATCAAAATGTGGTTTATATTCCCACCGGTGTAGACGATACAACATTCTCACCACTCAACGGTGAAATTCGCAATGACAAAGTGGTTTTTCTGTGGAACGGTTTGGTTTGGGGAGAACCGATTTTGAACAATTTGCGGCTTCTCTTGGAGGCTTTTCAAGCCGCGGCCATTGAAATACCGAATATTTTGCTGCGAATTATCGGAGGGGGGGCGGAATGGGAAACCCTGTGCCGAATGGTGCATGAACGGTATGCCGATGCGCCAATCGAAATTCGCGATTGGGTGGAACCGCAAGAAATGCCCAAACTGCTGCGTGAAAGCGATGTGGGGCTGCTGCCCACCATAGGTGACGATTTATGGCTGCGCTGCAAAAGTCCAACCAAATTGTTTGAATACATGGCGTCGGGGCTTCCGGTGATTGCGTCCCGTATTGGCGAAGTTCAGTATGTGATGGAGCATTTGCAAACCGGTATTTTGGCGCGCAATCAAGAGGAATTCACACAATTTATCGTTCGACTCGCCAAAGACGAATCTCTCCGGCAGAAATTGGGGAGCCAGGCCCGAAAACAAGTGCAAGAACATTTTTCGCTTCCTGTATTGGGCGAAAACTTATACCTTTATTTGAAAGAAACATTTCCTGATAAACTGTGAAGTAGTAGTGGGTCAAGTATGGAATGATGGGTAACTTGGGTTGATCTTTATGTCATAATGAGAATGCATGATATTCCTCCCCCAAGTTGGGGGAGGTTAGGAGGTAATGTCATTAACTTAAGAGCACCCCACCCGCCACGGCGGGCTATATCAAGAT
>CAZEZQ010000083.1:0-10809 GCA_964516245.1 uncultured bacterium
AACAACAGTACTTATATAGATAGGGGGGCAGACCTATGCGTCTGCCCCGAATTCTGAAACCTCGAATGATTAAAATTATTTCTGTATTGCTCTCCATTCTCCTCCTTTGTAAACATACACACGCCCAAACTCCCCCCATCCGCTTCATCGACGCCACTCAAAAATCCAACCTGCACACCTACACTCACCGACTCGGTTCCCCCGAAAAACCTTGGATCATCGACGCCATGGGCTCCGGTGTCGCTGTGGCTGATTATGACAATGACGGCGATGATGATATTTACTTTTTGAATGGACGGCCAAAACACAATCAGCCCGATCCCAACTATCACAACACCCTCTTCCGTAACGAAGGTGGGACCTTCATCAATGTTACGGATGAAGCAGGGGTAGGCGATATAGGCATCGGCATGTGCGCCGCATTTGGCGATGTCGATAACGATGGCTGGTTGGATTTGTATGTAGGCAACTATGGCCCCAATGTCTTTTATCACAACAACGGCGACGGCACATTTACAGAAATGACAGAAGAATCCGGCCTGGCTGATCATGGCTATGCCGCAGCCACCAGTTTCGCCGATTACGACAACGATGGCGATTTGGATTTGTTTCTGGGCAATTATGTCGAGTTTGATCCACAAAAAGACGCTCAACGCCGCGCCAACTTTCATGGCCAAGCAGTCTTCCTCGGCCCCCTGTCATTGCCACCCCAGTGGGACCGTTTGTTTGAAAATGATGGCACCGGCCACTTTCACAACTCCGCCGCCAAAACCGGCGTGAACGTAACCAAAGCCCGCGCGATGGGAGCCGCATTTTTCGATTTGGAAAACGACGGCTGGCTCGATCTCTACGTCACCAACGATTCCACCTTCAACCACATTCTGCACAACCAAGGCAATGGCCGTTTTGAAGACTACAGTTATCTTTCCGGCGGCGGATTCTCAGACGACGGCCTTGGCGGCGCCAGTATGGGAGTTTGCACCGGCGATTACAACAACGATGGTTTTATGGATCTCTACATCACATCCTACCAGTTAGAAACCGACCGGCTTTACCGCAACAACGGTGACGGAACCCTAACCGAAACCACCCCTGCCATGCGTTTATTTTCTATCACACGCAATAAAGTAACCTGGGGAGCGGGTTTTTGCGATTTTGATGCTGATGGGTATCTTGATCTTTATACCGTCAACGGCCATGTTTACCCCCAAGTGGAAAACATTCCGGGGGATCAATGCTACTATCAAGGCATATCCATCTACCGCCATAACGGCGAACGCTACGTTGAAGTCAGTAATTCAGCCCTCCCAAACGGCTTGCGCAAGTTTGCAGGCCGCGGCTCAGCCCTACTCGATTACGATCAAGACAGCGACATGGATATCGTAATAAACTGCATCGATTCCACCCCCATGCTACTCGAAAACCAAAGCCCTCAAGGCAACTGGCTTCAACTTCAACTCGATTTCCCTTCTGCACAAACCTATGGCATACGGGTAAGGGCACATTCGAAAGAGAAAACATGGACACAAATAGTGGATGGCGGCTCCGGCTACCTCTCACAAAACACTTCTTTGCTCCATTTTGGATTTGGAGAGATCGATCAGTTAGATAAACTGATTATTCATTGGCATCACCGAAAACCGCAAATCATAAATGAGATAGAGCTTAATCAAAGAATCTTGATTAAGCCTTAAGTGGGTGCCAAGGGTAAAATGTCGTTTTATTTTACCCTTGAAAACCCTGCAGCATGGGTTCACCCATCCGCATTCATCATTCATTTTTACTCAAAAAACGGGAACAGTTTCCGCAGTTCCTCATCACTGGGTTGGTGGCCGTATTCGCAAATTTCAAAGGCCTCCACATTTTCGATGTTTTCTGCGCGCTCTTCACCGTACCATTTGGCCACAACCGGTTCCCATTCCGGTTTCACTTTGTAGCGTGAACCAAACCGCCGCTTTAAAAAGTTCAACCGTTCGTTCAATGTCCCTTCAAAAAACGAATCTGGATCGCCGTTGCCCAAGGCGCCATATTCATAAAACTGCGATTCCAATTTATCCAGCGCTTTGTATTTCTGTTCCAACACATCATCAATGGAAATGGCAATATCCGGCTCAAATGGATTCGGTTTTTGAAACCTATCCGGCCAATACATAAAAACAGGGTTTTTCTCCAAATGCGGCGTATCCGGACACATAAATGGCACGATCACCATAAACGCCGCATCTTGCACCAAAATGGATGTATACCGATGATCTGGGTGATAATCATTGGGCCGGTTCACCAATACCAAATCCGCTTCCCATTCGCGAATCAAGCGGATGATCTTTTCCCGATTCTCCAAGGTGGGCATTAACTCACCGTCATGAATATCCAACACTTCGGTTTCATCAATCCCCATCACCTCTGCAGCTTCTTCCACTTCGCGGGTACGGCGCTGCGCCAAGGGGCCCCCCGCCATAATCGAATGCCCGATATCTCCATTGGTTATCGACACAAACTTGACCTTATGGCCTAGCTCTGCCCACTTGATGGCAACCCCACCGGCCCGAATTTCACAATCATCTGGATGCGCCCCAAACGCGATAATGCGCAGCGTCTCTTGCGCTCGCGCCTGATCGATCCCTACCAATGTCACACAGCATGCGAAAATCAAGCCGAAGAGTAACATCATTGCCAGTTTGTTGAACCTTGTTTCTTGTTTCATTTTTCCATCTCCTTCTATTTATTGGTTTGGCAACGAAAAAGCATAAATATAATCTCCCGGTTTTGTGCCGGGTTTACAGCCTCCACCTGCGAATATTGCAGCATACTGCATTCCATCGGCTCCCCGATAGGTCACCGGCGCTCCATAACCCGCGGCTTCCATTTGATACTCGAACAACATCTCACCATTTTCAGCATCAAACACCCGAAGTTTCTCATCCATCGTCGAAGCGATAAACACCAATCCCCCAGCGGTTACAGTAGCCCCGCCAAAATTCATAGTCCCAGTTGGCTGCAAACTCTCATCGTTCACTTTGGGGTGTTCCCCCAAGGGGATTTGCCACACCTGTTCACCTTGATTCAAATCGATCTTGGTCAATGTCCCCCACGGCGGCTTGATGGCCGGCAGTCCATTCGAATCCCGAAAATGATAGGCATGGGGCCGATAACCATAGGGCGAATCTTCATCTTTGCTGATTTCACTGATATACGCCAACTCATTCGCATTGATATACATCATCCCGTTTGGGTCCACTGCCGCCCCCGACCAGTTCGCTCCCCCCAACTGGCCAGGGAACACAATCGAGCCCTGTTTCGAAGGCGGTGTATACACGCCCTCAGAGCGATACGTTTTCAAGCGTTCTTTTAACTCTTGATTAACTTCTTCCGAAAAAGAATGCAAACCATCTTCCGTCAAATGCTGCCTTGCAAATGCGGGCGGTTTGCTGGGAAACGGCTGTGTTTTGGATGCTTGTTCGCTCTCAACACGGCTTTGCGGCACCGGTTTTTCATGAATGGGAAATATCGACTCACCGGTGACCCGGTTGAACACATACACGAATCCAGTTTTGCCTGCAATCGCAACGGCAGGAACAATATCTCCATCTATCTGAAGATCAACCACATTCGGGGCTGCCGCCATGTCGTAATCCCAAAGATCATGATGCACCAGTTGATAATGCCACAACCGTCTTCCCGTTCGGGCATTCAGCGCCACGATAGAATTGGAAAACAAATTGTCTCCATGCCGGTCTCCCCCGTATTTGTCAGCATTGGGAGCCCCAACAGGCAGATAGACAATCCCCCGTTCTTCATCCAAACTCATCATCGACCAGACATTGCAGCCGGCACGGTTCTTCCACGAATCCCCTTCCCAGGTTTCTACGCCAAACATCCCTTCTTGCGGAATAGTGTGAAATGTCCAGACCGTTTGACCACTATGGGCGTCGTATGCGCGAAGCGGCACATACGATAATTTCTTGGAAGATGTATCACTAATCCCAAACCCTTGAATCACAATATCTTCAAACACAGCCGGCGGTGAACTCAAAAACAAATATCCTCCACCGCTGGGCAACCCTTCACGCAAATTGATTTTTCCATCATTGCCAAAATCCGGGTCCGGTTTGTGTGTCTTGATATCGACCGAATACAAACGCCCATCGCGAACCGGCAAAAAGATACGCTGTTTGCTGCCCGATTTCCAATACGCCACTCCCCGGCTGGCCAATCCACCGGCTCCGGTTTCTGAGTGATCCAATGGAGGATCTGGATTAAAATGCCAAAGTTCTTCACCCGTGGTTGCGTTCAAAGCAATCAGTCGGGAGAAAGGAGTAATCACATACATCACATTGTTGATCACCAGCGGCGTACATTCCGCATAATGCGCCCCCTCTCTCGCAATATCCCCCGTCCGGTACACCCAGGCCTCTTCTAATTGGCCTACATTCTCAGTATGGATCTCATTAAGAGGCGAATAGCGCGAACTTTGTGAATTGTAAGCATGATACCACCACTCTTCAGAAGCATCCTGCGCATACACGCCCCCGCTAAATACAACCATCAAAAAAGCAAGTCGAAAAACCAATTTCATTAAGCACTCCAAATTCATAAGCTGACGTTCCAACAAAATGAGCAATCAAGCGTTAAGCACTTCCCACATTGTGATGCAGGCATCCTGCCTGCCTTATGGTGCGCCTGCACTATATATAATATTGTGGTGCGCCTGCACTATACGCTGATGCAAATAGACTATCCCCATCACAAGTAAAGACGTTTTCCCAGTTCATCAATTACTCATTCAAATATTGCTTGACTTCGTTAATCACATCCTCACGGTCCACCCAGCGCTTATACACAGCCCGATAGTGAACGGAGTATGATTGATCGATTTGGTAATTTGGAACAACCAGTTGAAAATCCCATGCCGGATTGGAATCGTTGCCTTCTTCATTGATCCCCCCGCCGGATGGTGAATGCGCAAATCGTATCCCCTCAGCATCTTTGAATATCACAATCCAAACCATGTTGCGAAATTTGCCATAATAAAACGGCTGAGAAAAGCGGATTTCTGAAAAATTCGAAAACAATGTCTCAGGAGATTCTTCAGAAAATTCCCAAACGAAATCATCCTGCTCCCATTTCACAGTGCTATCGTGATTGTGATATTGTGTCAGGTGTTGATGCCAAAATGGTTTTTCCAGCGTAGAACCATTGGTAAGAAAATAAAAACTTTTGTTAAGCGGACCATTGATATAACTCGCCCAAAACACTCCGAGTGCCCCGCCTTCAAATACATCCTCTCTTGGAATAAACTCAAATTCGACATCAATGTAATAGGGGTCAACCAATTTGAATTCGGTCCGGCTTTCCACATGCCATGTCGGTGTCGGGTCTTGGCGTAATACGGCGGTCCGTTCATCAGCCTTCTCAAATTCCATGTGCACCCGCCTGGGTTCAAAAAAGACATCGTGATCGGTTATTTTTCCGCTTCCGTCAAAATAATGCTCCAAATTCAATCCAGCAAATTTCTCCACAAACAACGGGCGCTCTTGATGTATGGATTGTAGCTTGAATATTCCGTTGTATCCCTCTCGATGCACCTCCCCCATAGCGGTATTGTTCCCAATAATACACCGCAGTTCTTTGGATTTGAATTCGGCATAATCTTCCGTATTCCCCTGAATGCAGCCAAAACAAAAACACAAAGCAACTATTTGAATTGCAATTTTTAAAAGAGTCCGCCTTTTCATAACACACCCATTTCGCCTACAGTATTACAGGTTTCAAACCTCACACATAAAATGTGTTTCATCGTACAATATTCATGAAACGTTGAATAGAGAAACTTCGCATTTCGTACAGAAACTCAAACTCATGCACACCAAATTCTTGAATCAGTCAAAAATAACAAAATTAAAATGGGCCGCCTCGATGCTATTTCTGTTGTTCCTTTCGTGGAAATCACTTGATTTCTTCACTCATCAACGGCTGTTCACCGACTCTGCCATCTTTGCCGCCGTGGCCCAACACATGGCGGCAGGCAAATTGCTCTACCAAGAAGTGTGGGATCACAAACCACCCATGATCTACTTCATCAATTGGTTCACCATGTTTTGGAGCGATAATATACATCCCGCCATTCGCAACATGGAACGATTCTTCTCCCTCTTAGCCACATTGAGCCTGTTTTATATCGCCTATCAAGTGACATCAAAACTGTGGATCGCCCTTATGGCGCCCATCTCCTTTCATTGGTTATTCTATCTCCCCCAAACCATCCAAGGGGGCAACGTAACCGAAGAATATGGCGCCGTTTTTCTCCTGCTAGGCATGGCCAATGTTTTTCTGGCCAAAAACTCACAATATCCTTTCAACAATATTTTCCCCTTCACTGCAGGTTTCTTCTTTGCCTGTGCGGCCCTCACAAAAGAACCATTTTTCGTCTCTTCAATCATCTGGTTCGTGTATTTAATTCAGTTTCAAAAATCCGGCTTCGAAAAATTTCGAATGTCCTTGCTGGCTCTTCTCGGCTCATTTTCTGTTGCAATAATTTTGATTCTTGGTTTTCTATATTCCGGGATTTTGAATGATTGGCTCGATGTCATAGCATACAATTTCGCTTATATTCAGCATTCCAAACAAGACGGCAATGCCATAGCCAATCTCATCAAACATGCTTCCATCGCATACGAATATGTGTTAAGCCAATCCTACACGATTTTGATATTAGCCGCGTTTGGAATCGCTTCCTGCTTCCATTTGAAATTCGCCAAAAAACACCATTGCATCTCTTGGTGGATCACCGCCGCTCTGGTGCTTGATTTCCTGGCAACCACGCTCAGCGGTTTTCAAATCCCACATTACTACTTACAGATCATCCCCTCACTCTGCCTCGTATCCACCATCGGTATTTTGTTTCTATACGAACAGTTTCAACGCCTACCATTTTCCGTTTGGATATTGATCGGCGCAATTCTGATTTCACTATTTACCTTTGACCTCTCCAACAGCAAAAAGTTTGCGCAGCGATTTTTCACTCCTTCCGGCCGCGTCAATCTTGGCCCCATTTCTTATTCCTTAAAAAGCCGCAAAGAGCCGGGTGATACCTTCTGGGCTCATCTCGGTGAAAACGCTCGATATTACACTGAAGCAGGGCTGCTTTCACCAAGCAAATACATCTATCTTTACGATCACCTCTTTTTGGATTCCTGGTTAACCACTGCAGAAGAAAAGAAAAATCAGCTCATCAATGCATTACAAACCAATCCACCCACATACACGGTATATTCCAAACACGATGCGCAAATCATGCACGATCTTGGTTTGGAACCATTTCACCAATGGATCGTAAAAAATTACAAACCCATCCCCAACATCAATGACAACGGCAAATCATTGTGGATACACCATGATGCACACTCAAAGAATCCATAAAAACACCGCAAAACTTACCATCCCTCCGCCCAAGGCAATGCTCCCCCACTTTCGTAGGCGCCGCAATTTCCACCACATATAAATCCCCGAAGCAATCCACACCAGCATCGCCACACAAACCACATCCACAATCACAGCCCAGGCGTCATTCAAAATAGAATCCTGCTGAAACCCGCCCCGCGCATGCATCCCGGTCAAAAAGTGATCGAAACGGAAATTCTTGTCTTCCGCCCTCAAGCGGTTTTGATCCAGAAAATACGTCAACCGTTTGGCATCCCAAAAACTATGAATATACACATTGATACGGTCGTTCCCCCCACGATAAACACCAAACGCGCCATCAAAATCGTTGTCTTCCATTATGGTCTTGCCAATTTCACGCAATTCACTGTCACTCGAAATCGGGAGCGTATACTCTTTTTCAAACAATGTGCTCCAATTCCCCCCTTCCGGTTCAAACCACTTTTGAAATTGGCCGTGATGGCTAAACGGCAATGAGCTGACACCATACATCAAAAACCAAGGCATTAAGGTTAATGCCAGGTAGAGATGCAGCCGCCGGTTGAATAGATCGAATGTCCATTTGCGATTGTTCATCATCCCCTCCTGTTAGATCAATATCAAAAATGCTGAAAACAAAACAATGCCGAATATCAAAAACACCGCCCCCCATTTTCGCGTCACCTTCAGTTCCCACCACATCCACAATCCCGATAACACCCAACCGATGATCGCCACAATCACCACATCGACAATAAATGCCCATATATCCTCTTTCAAATATCCACTTCCAAATCCACGCCGACGATGCATTTCTTCCAGCCAATTTGGAACCGTACGAATTTTCTTCTCGATCCGAACCACACGCTCGTCTGGAATATAGGTGATTTGTTTGGGATAAAGTAGATCATGCCGGTTGATGGTAATCCTGTTCTCGATATTCCCCCTCGCAGAAAAACGCCCTTCCATGTCCAAATAACTCAAAACCTCACGCGCCACTGCATCTGTGGGGACCCCCTCATCAAACACGGCGATATAGTCCACTTCCCGTTCCTCTTCATAACGCACCGGGTCTTCGTTAAACCATTCAGCAAGGTCTTGCCGATGGTTCATCGCCATCGTGCTCAGCGCATACATCACAATCCAGGGAACCAAAAACAACGCCGAATACATATGTGTACGACGGATCAATTTGGAAATCATAATCCACCCCATTCTCCAGAAATCAAAACACCATTGGAATCATTTCAACCTATCACACCTGGAAACCATCTGAATAGGAGGCTCGCCAAAAATGAATTGTCTACCAAATTCTTTGGAAGTAACATATAATGGCGATTCGGCAAAAAGTCTTTTTTGGAGCGCAGGCGTCCTCGCCTGCAACTACAAATAGAGCAGGCGGGACGCCTGCGCTCCAAGATGTGGTACATCAAAATGCTGGATTTTACTTTTTGCCGGATTGTCATGTATTGTATGGTCATTTTCTGGATCGGACTTTTTGCCGATTCGTCTATAATTAAAAACACAGGAGAAACCATCATGACAATGGCTCATGAGCAAAAACGGTACACCTATCAAGATTATGCTTCGTGGGATGATGATGAGCGCTGGGAACTCATCGACGGCCTGCCCTACAATATGAGTCCGGCACCGAGGATAAAACATCAGCAAATTGCAGGTAATTTTCACACATTTCTCAATGTCAAGTTAGACGATTCGAAATGCCAGGCCTTACTCTCTCCTATTGATGTGGTCCTCTCTGACTACGATGTTGTACAACCTGATGTCATCGCAGTCTGCGATGAAACCAAAATTACTGAACTAAACATCCAAGGTGCACCCGATTTGGTCCTCGAAGTGCTCAGCCCATCCACATCACACAAAGACCGCTGGCTAAAACGAAATTTGTATGAAAAGTATGGCGTAAAAGAATTTCTCCTCGCCGATGTAGACGGTGAATATATAGAACGATATACGCTGCAAGAGAATGGAATATACGGCAAAAGCGAAATTTTTGGAAAAGATGAAACACTCAAACTCTTTTCACTTCCAGAACTTGAGATTCCACTCGACAAAATATTTAAATAACAGAATAGAGTGATTGGAGCATAAACATGCCAATATCCCAAGAACAAAAACGATACACATATCAAGACTATGCCTCATGGGATGATGACGAGTGCTGGGAACTCATCGACGGCCTGCCCTACAATATGAGCCCGGCACCGCGAATCAAACACCAAGACATTTCAGGCAATTTTTTTGGTTATTTGTATAATCACTTGGAAGGAAAAATGTGCAAGGTTTTTCACCCACAAACAGATGTCGTATTATCAGATTACGATGTCGTACAACCCGATGTTTTGGTTGTTTGCGACAAAACCAAAATCACTGAACTCAATATCCAAGGCGCACCTGATTTAATCATCGAAGTACTCAGCCCTACAACAAAACATAAAGATCGCTGGTTAAAGAGAAAACTCTATGAAAAACACGCTGTCAAAGAATACTTTCTGGTTGATCCTGACGATGAAACGGTTGAGCGGTATGCCCTACAAGAAAACGGCCGCTACGATCAAAGTGAAATCTTTGACAAAAGCCAAACCCTCAAACTCACTTCACTATCCGGCATTGAGATACCATTAGAGGAAATGTTTACGATTGAATAAACAGAAGAAGTATTCCCCTGCAATCAATCTTGAATTGCAGGGGAATTTTCAAAACACTCACTTAAGGCCCAAAAAAGGCGATATCTCCATTGCTGGTGATTCCATTCGATGGATCATAAGGCACAGCCACATCGTCATCATCCACATCGGGACCATGGCTGAACATAAACCACGAACGCTTGGGCCCAGCCCCCTCGTCTTTCTGAAAATAACCTTCACCCGCTTCATTCAAAATTCCAGGGCTTTGTTTCCGGTTAAAATAATGAAATGGATGATCTGAGGGAATCCCGGGTGGTGGCTCTTTCGCGGGAAACACCTCATCAAACAAATTGGAAAGATACGAAATCGGCGTTGTCAGACGCAACGGCATAAAATGAGGGGCGGGCACCCGGTCCAATGGATTCATATATGCGGCATAAGCATTTTGATCCAACCGGTACGTCTCCATTGCGGTAGAAGCGGTTTTGAATTCCGCTTGAACCCGCGATACTTTCGCCCGAATCTGGGCATTCAAAAAATTGGGCACGGCAATCGCCGCCAAAATTCCAATAATTGCCACAACAATCAGCAATTCGATTAACGTAAACGCAGAACACTTCTGCATATAATATATTCTCCTTTTGCTAACCAATGGTTTTCATTCATTCAACAAGCGTAATTGGTCAATTATATGAAGTGAATTCTAAAAAATCTCAATAGTTTTTTTATTCCTCCCCCAATG
>CAZEZQ010000083.1:10819-11553 GCA_964516245.1 uncultured bacterium
GGGCGTCTGAAATCAAATAAGACATAACTGGTCAGCCATATAAAATGGATTCTTAAAGAACTCAATAGTTTTTTTATTCCTCCCCCAATGAAATGGGGGAGGTTAGGAGGGGGTTAAAAGGTTCACGTATGGCTTCCATTCAACCCACCCTTACCCCCTGCAAATCTTGGGAGAGGAATTACTTCAATTCACTGACCTATTACCAACAAGCAAACCCCAACACTCAGTCGGTGTCTTACACAGCTGTTCAATCAGTAAATTCGATAAGTGTTGAATTACCCTTGGCTTGCAAAAGGAGGAGAACGTGGTTTGAAAGGTTGGAATAAATATTCTTTGTAAGGTAGATTTTCTTCAAATTTGATTTTGTAATCAAACAAAAGAAGAGGAAGCAGCACAACAACAGAAACAACCGTGGGTAGGTTATACCCATAATGCCTAGTTTGACATATCGTACACTTCGTTACATCGATTTCATGGTGCCCATGCAAAATATCATGCGACACCAACAGAAATGTGGCGGAAAACAATACCGCCAAAAAGATGATACGAAGAATTCCAAAAGATTTCTCTTTCACTTGTAACCAACTATTCTTATACTCTGTCAAGCATGAATTGATGGCAACCCCAAAGCGTATCTCCCCTTAGTAGAGGGGCTAGGAGGCTATGTCATTAACTTTAAGGATTTTGCTGTTAGGAGGGCGAGGCTCCTGCCGAGCCGGTCTCTTGTTTGAGCA
>CAZEZQ010000084.1:0-1691 GCA_964516245.1 uncultured bacterium
GATAGATGGATGTGAGCGGGCGATTCGCCTGAACAGCAAGAGGAGACGAACAGCCTACCCCTTGCCACCTGTCCAACAATTTTTTTTGACAAGGCAAATCAAATGAAAATTGTGAATGGTCTTTCGCGACTCTTTACCATCTATGGAACTGCACTCATTTCCCGTTGCTTCACTTGTGGAAAAATCCGCATAGCATTCTTATAGTAGATGTTCTCCAACGCTTCCCGTGGCAAATCGAGCCCTTCTGTTGGGGTCTGGCCAAAAAATCCACCCGGCACCATATCATCCGATTCCAAAATTTGAAAACATTGGGCATAGCGCTGAGCAAAATGTTCGTTGCGCGATTCATTCTCCCAATCGCTGATATCAGTGCCAAATAAAATGCGGTCAGAATAATCGATCATGAAATTGCGCAAGTTGTCGAGAGTCACCAAATGGTAATACTGAAAGGTGGCAGCCAGATCGATGTTCACCTTGGGAAAGGTGGAGAGCACATTGCGCAGATAATCGATTTGCGCATCCTGGCAGATCGACCACATGGCGTGCGCGTTCACCACCACTAGGTTGGGGTGACGTTCGAGAACATTCCGCCAGGCGAGCATTTGTTTCCAATACTCCACCGGGTCAGCCAGCCACTTGGTCCGCTCTCCATAAGGGCCATTGGGGTCGGCGACATGCAGCGAGGCGGCAACCATTCCCAATTCTTCCATCCGTTCAAAGGTGGGTTGATGGGCAGGATTGTCGACGTAGGGAAACCCTTTCTTTTTTGCATCTTCAATTCGCGATGATGGGCCCGACCAAATTTTGTACCCCACATACCCCTCGTCCAAACGCTTTTCGAGGCTAGCGGGTGGATGATCGAGACCATCGTGAGCGCTAAAGTCACTAATGCAGCATAAAAAGCGTCCCTTACCAGCCTGTTCGACCGCAATAAGATCGGGCACCGGACAATCCCGGTTGCCCAGGTTGATCCACAACGCCATATCGGCCTCGTACTTCTCCTTCATCAGCTCGCGCATATTCAGATAATTCGCGATCGCCTCAGAATCTTCCCCAACATGAGTATGCACATCAATACGCGGGATATCAGGGTACTGAGTCACCTCAGAGGGAAATACGGATAGCTTGAAAATATAGCTTCCCATCACCCAGGGAGGGCGAGGCTCCCGCCAAATCAAATGCTTTTAACAACACGAAAAAAAATTTGAGAATCGTTCTAACCGAGAGTAATCGATTTTTCTTTATACAGAAAGAGTGGATTAATGGATAACAACCTGTTTACACAACAACTTCTTGCATTGCTTATCAGCCCCATGTAAACTGAAAAATCAATAATTATAGTCTTATTTTAACGCACAAATCATACTCATATTTTTCTAGAATCATTGTGCTTCACACTGAAATCAGAAGGGCTCCAATGTACAGGAAATTCCTAAATCAAATCATTACATTATTTGCTTGCAATTTCGTGATCTTGCTTTGCTCAACCAGCCAGGCGCAGCAAGAGGATAAAAACCAAACCAAAACGGATGCAAAACCGTTCGTTCAATTCGATCTGATCATCGAATTGAATGAATTAAAAGAACTTTCGAGCGCATCCGAACAGGCGCTCGAAACCATTACCCAATCAATCAATGACTTAAAAAAACAAGACAAGTTGTCAGACGAACAACTCGAACAATTGCAGCACA
>CAZEZQ010000084.1:1701-11437 GCA_964516245.1 uncultured bacterium
CAGGGTGGTGATTCCGACGTGGCCGGAGTGCTGGAACAATTGCAGCACATCTCGGCCAATTTGAGAACCACTTCCAGCGAAATCCGAAACAGTATCAAAGAGTTCCCCCATTCAATCGCCAATGCCACTGAATCTTTTCGGGCCATGCTGCAAGGCGGCTTGAATCAAATCGACACCCAGGCAGCAGCATTTATCGCCTCCACCACCGTGTCGCAATTGCGCGAACAAATCCGCAATGACGCCGACACCATCGTGCAAAACGCCTTATACACCTTCAAAGTGATTGCCTATTTCTTATCGGCGATCCTCTTCGTAATTCTGGTCTTGGTAGCCGTCATCTTGGTTCTCATGATCCGCAACAATGTATTTGTGCAACTCATCAACATCTTAAGCAACTCCACCACCATCTTAGGCAAGATCGAATCCATCTTGGATAAGACGGAAAAACTGTCGAAAGAGAAAGAGTTCAGTGAACCAGAAAGAAAAGTAATTGAATCTAGCGAGGTTAAACAGGAGAATACGAAGGAGGATGATTCGAATGTGAGTAAAGGAAAGTAGAAAAAGTAAAGTTCATTTCTACGCCTTTCCAAACGGAAAAGCATAATCTTCTGGCCATTCATCAAAATCGTCAGCCATCCAGATTTTCCCTCGTAATGCGCCTGGTTTTCGAGGTTCTTTCGTAGGCTTGGAAAGTGAAACAAGTTTGGCCACAGGCGTGCCGTTTTCTTCCAGCACAATCTCCTCTCCTTCTTTCATTTGTTTCACCAAATCGGAAAGCGTGGTTTTATCCGCTTCGTGTAAATCGGTATGCATCATAAATTCCTCTTGCATAAATTGATTTCAATTATTATTGTACGTGCAAAAGCAACTAGCAATCAAGAAAAAAATTTTGTTGCGGTGCCGTCTACGAAAAAAAAACTTTTTGCCGCTACGTCGTAGTTGCCTCGATGGCTCTTCTTATGGATGACTTTTGATTTATTGTGATATAATACTTTTTGGAAGAAAGAGAAACTATTTTTGAATTTCACATGATTGAGGCTGGCGATGAATCTCAATGAACCCAAATACACTTCTTCACAAACGATCGGCCCTGATACGGCTTCTCAAGTGCAGGAATTGAAGTCTCTGTGGCGAAAAAATCAAAGATTTTTCCAAGCGAATCGGGAAGAATTCAAAAAGAAATATCCCGGCAAATATGTCGCAGTTCATAACGGTGAAGTGATCGGCGCGGGGGATCAGATTGGGGAATTGGTTAAAGACTTGAATATCAAATATGGCAATATACCACTTTATGCTGATAAACCGGATGAAAATGAAGGATTTGATATGATCAATTGGCCGCTTATTATATAATTAAACTCTTAATCTAATTATGCCTCTAATCCCTTGGACACGATACACCCCTTTTCCAACCGGAAAGGTGAAATTTTGATTAAAAGTAAATAATATCATCCTCGTCATCTTTTGATTTCTGCTCGGCATCCATTGCTTCGTAAGCATGACAAATAAATTCATCCTCATCTGCCTGATCCAATCGGTTCAAATTGCAAAGAACTTCTTCGTGGGGATCATCCTTCTTTCTGCAAACTGTGCAGAGCGAAGGCATTGGAATAAGGTCTGGATTTAGTTCATTTCCATCATCATCAAAATACGGTGCCATAATTCCTCCTTTTTTGATAATAGGTATCGAAGTAATAAGAAAGAAGTTCTAAACGTAATATTGAACAGCTTATTAGTCTGTCAAACATGAATTGATGGGTAAAACCAATTACCCAGGATTGCTGATTCACCTGTCCCCTCGCCCTCTGGACTGATCTTTACCCAGAAGTTACTCCTCCCCCAAGTTTGGGGGAGGCCGGGAGGGGGTTGTGGGCAATGATCTTACTTATTTCAAACATTCTCAACCCCACCCTACCCCTCCCCAATCTTGGGGAGGGACTGTTGCTCCCACCTGTTATTTGTGGGTAAAGATCAACCCTTAGGGTCAGGGTGAGGGGGCTTATAATAAAAACGATGACTCACCAACCATCCTAATCATCCTTCCATCCTGACTATCCAGATTCAGACAACAATACACATGCGTCTCATACCCCTAGCTAAATCACCCACATCCCTCCATTGATATCAATAGTAGCCCCCACCATATAACTGCTCTGCTCAGAAGCCAAAAACGCAATCGTTTCAGCCACTTCTTCCGAAGTGCCCGGCCGCCCAATAGGAACCTTTTCCATCAGTTTTTGCATCACTTCAGCGGAAGTGAATTTATCATGAAACGGGGTATCGATAATGCCAGGCGCCACAGCATTCACGCGGATGCCATCTGTTATCAGCTCTTTTGCCATCCCCTGGGTCATGGTGATCAGTGCGCCTTTCGAAACGCTATAGGCCAACGCCCCCGGCCCGCCGCCGAAACGCCCCGCTACCGAGGCGTTGTTCACCACCACGCCCTCGCCGCGCTTTTTCATCGGGGCGGCGATTTTCTGGGTGACCTGCACCACGCTCCACAAATTCAGGTCCATAATTTCATCCCACTTTTCGCGGCTGATCTCAAAAAAGAGCATGCGCTCGACCAGGCCGCCCGCGTTGTTGATCAAAATATCGACTTCGCCGAATTCGTTGAGCACCCGGTCACACATCTGATCGATCTGGCTGTCATCAGTCATATCCGCGCGATAATATTTTACCGTGCGGTTTTCGGCTTCCAACTCTTCACAGAGTTTGGCGGCGCCTTCTTCATTCGAATTGAAGGTAAATGCGATATCCGCGCCTTCGTGCGCCATCAGCAGGGCAGTGGCTCTGCCAATACCACTGCCCGCCCCAGTAATCAATACTTTTTTGTTTTCAAAACGCATGAGGTTTACTCCGTCTCATATTCAACCGACAAGGTCGGGGGGAAGGGATAACGCCCGGTGCGGGCGCCAAAGATACGAACCCCGCCTTCGGTCCCCGGTTTGCTCTCAATGGTGATATCCAACTCATCCACTGTAGAACCCCGGGGGATATCCATCTGATTCAAAATCTCCACAGGAACATCAATGGCATGATAATAGCCATAACTGGAGGGTGGAGCCATTTCGAAAATATTGCTCAAAATGCCGCGGTAATCCGCTGGATCGTTGGGCAAGTTGATTTCGCCCACAGTTTCACCTTCCACTTTGACCAACACTGCCGAGGGGAACCGGTTACCCACATCGGTTTGCGGGGTGCTGGGGGCGCGAATTTTTTGAGGCCAATCAACGCGCTCTGTTCCAGCACATGCAGCCAGTTCCAAATGCAGCTTGGCCGATCTCACTTTTTGCCCAGTGGGTATAGAGAAAGAGGTTTTGTAATGAACCTTGGCTTTGCCCGCTAATGAAATGCTTTCGCGGTTTTCATTGGGGATTTCTATTAACTCCCCTTCGGTCTTATCCGCACTGTTTGCCGGCCAATAAAAATTTGTGCCCTTGCTGCGACTGGCATAGTCTAACCAACCATCACTCAGGCTGTGGGTGACCCAAAAGTTTCGCGCCACCATCGAACCAAACGAGGTTTCGACCCATGCGTAGAGTAAGTACAACTTGCCGGGCTTCACCCGGTAGCCGATGGGATCGCCAAAATTGGTTTGATACGTTTGGGCTGGGATCCGGCTCTGACCCTCTTTTTCAAAGCTCCATTGGGTTTTGTAGTTGCCGCTAATGTCGAAGCCAGATTGGCTGTAATCATCCATCGAATACAAACGCCATTTCAAACTATATTCCATGTCTTGCGCACTGTCGCCGCCGTAATTGCCCGACATCAGGCTGAGTGTGGGTTGGATGGCGAAGCCGGTCTCTTCACTAAGATCCTGCCCGGCCAAAGCGTCCAACACCAAATAATCGGCCTTGTTCAAATCCTGTATCGAAAACAAATCGTGGTTGGATGGCACCGGCACAAAATCTTCATAGCCGAATATCTTTCGGCTGCGGTCATAGTTCATAAAACCGTTGTGCTCCCACTCAATGTCCTGCAATTCGGTGTAGATATAACCACCCACTTTGTGATGCCGCCGCAATTCGTTGGTAAGATAATGGAAACACCACGAAATATCCCGGTCACCCATACCGGCGCTAATCCCGCCATATTCGCTGTTCATCAGCGGTTCGGTCCCTTGGCTGAAGCCACCGACGTAATTGAACTTGGAACCGGGAAAGGTTTTGGCCACCACCTCTTCAATATGATCGCGGGCGCGCTGGTGGTCATAAATGTAGAAGTGCCATGAGTTGATATCAGTCACCACATGGTCCCGCTTGTTGGGAGAGTTATCTTCCACCAGCCGGGTTCCATCGAGGTTCTGTGCGATGTTGAACATCTCTTGCACCCAGGGCACGCAATCTGGATTGTTCCAATCCAGCCCCCAGGTTTCGTTGAACAACACCCAGGCGATCACCGAGGGGTGGTTATTATCGCGGTCGATGGCTTCGCGCATGGTGAGTTCCCAAGTGCGCTGGGCTTCTTCGTTAAACCGCCAGGTGTTAGGCATATCGTAGAACACCGTTACGCCGATTCGGTCGCACCAATAATAAAAACGGGGTTCATCAACTTTGATGTGCAGGCGCAAATTGTTATAACCCCAATCTTTGGCCCTTTGAACATCCTCACGAATAAGGTCGTCAGTAGGATAAGTGTAGATGCCATCCGGATGAAACGACTGGTTAAGCGCACTGACGATATAAAATGGTTTGTGGTTCAGATGAATGTATTCATACTTCTCTTGCCCAATGCGGGCACGCGAAACATCGCGTATGCCGAAGTAGGTGTTGACAGTGTCGAGCACCTGATCGCCTTTCAGCAAATGTACTTTAATAAAGTAAAGGCTTGGTTCATCCGGTGTCCAATGCCGGGCGTTTTGCACTTGCCGCCGCAGGCTGAGCGCCCCAATTTCGCTGAGCCAGCTATCACCCAAGTTGGGCACGGCCCGGTAGGCTTCCAGCGGTTGGCCGCTTTCGATTTTCAAGCGCAGCCCATCGCGATTTTCACCGCTGACCTGGGCGTCAATTTCAACCGAATTGGTGTTGTAATCAGTAACAATATCCAAGTCTTCAATATAATTGCTGCCCGCCGCTTCGAGATAGACGGTCTGCCAAATCCCACTAGTGGTGGTATACCAATGCACCTGCTTGCCCACTGGATGGCTGGGGTCGGTGTGATCCACTGCTTTGACTGTGAGGGTGTGTTCTTCATCATCCGATAAGGCATCGTTGATCTCAAATTTAAACGGAGTATACCCGCCTTCGTGTTCACCCAACAAATGGCCATCCACCCACACTTTGGCAAGCCAGTCGACCGCGCCAAATTTGAGCAGAATGGTTCGGCCTTCCCATTCTTCTGGTATCGTAAATGTACGCTGATACCAGGCGGTGCCTTTGTATTCGGTGTTTTGCACGCCCGAAAGCGAACTTTCCCAGGGATACGGCACCGTGATTTTGTTGGGCCAATCACTGTGATCGGCATTGTGCCATCCCAGTTCTTCACCCTGGTTTTCTTTGTCAAACGCAAAGTTCCAAGAGCCATTGAGGTTCACCCAGGCTTCCCGGTGAAAATCAGGCCGGGGGTGCTCAGGCCGCGGTATGGCGTCGGCCTGCAGATACGCGAGAGCAAGAGAAAAAATCGTAACTGTGGCAACAAATATGTGCTTCATTGGTTTCCCCTTTTTTTCATTAGATTTCTCCTACCATTTGAACCATGAATGGCGCTTCAAAGCAAGTGTTGCAAGGCCAGTTGAACCAGTTTTTGCAATTGGAAAAAAAACTTTTCTGTTTATAATACTTGAGTAGGAAGAACAAAAATGAATGAATCAAAAATTCTTTCGCCACCATAGAATCTACACGTATTCATCTTTAAAGATGGTGAGTTGTGGATTGCACAATGCCTGGAGTATGACATAGCAGTGCAAGCAGATACGCTGTCCGAATCGCAATCAAAGTTTGTAGTTACAATTCAGGCATATATTGAGCTAGCGATACAAAACAACAAACCTCCCTTTGCTGACACGCCACAAACACCACAAGAATTTTGGAAACTTTATGAAACAGCCAACAGGCTTGAAACCCCAATAGAATTCCCTTCTCCCCCTGAAGTAAAAATCGATGGGAAATATTTAGAAGAGTATTTACCAAAACAAGCAACCATGGCTCTCACCGATACATCCTCATGATAAAACCCAAGAAAATCAAGCGATATTTTTTTCCAAAATTTAAAATAAAAATTCCTACTCTTTCTCTTTAAATCACTACGTGTTATATTTCTTTTAAAGATAGTGGAGGTTTTCTAAAAATGAGCAAATTTGTCATACAAGATATGGATGAAGATTTAATGAACCGTTTAGAGAAAACTGCCGCACTCAATGGTATATCCCCTGAAGAAGAGGCAAAAAAAATTTTAAATTCATTGCTTCCCCAAATCTCCTCAGAATCTAAAGAAAAACATTTATCTCGAGTTAAAGCTCTACGAGAAAAAAATGCTCATTTGCAAAAAACAGACAGTGTTGACCTAATCCGTGAGGATCGAGATCGATGATTGTTGTTGCTGACACCAGTGTGGCCATTAAGTGGGTTGTTTCTGAAAATCAAAGCCAAGCCGCACACAATCTACTTGCGAGTGAATGTGTAATTGTTGCTCCTGATTTTTTATTGGTGGAATCTATCAACACAATTTGGAAAAAGTATCGACGGGGCGAGATCCCATTTGAAGATATAGATGAAACATTTTCAACACTGAAAGATTCTATAGTTTGCTTTATTCCGATTTTACTTCTCATTCCAAGAATAATGGCACTTTCCAAATCTCTGGATCATCCTGCTTATGATTGTGTTTACTTAGCAACGGCTGAACAATTAGATGCAATTGTAGTTACAGCCGATAGTAGGTTTTATGAATGTGTGAGTAAAAGCCCTCATCAGAACCGAATCTCTTGGATCGAGAATTTTTATAAGACCCCATGACCAACAAAGATATTTCTTCTATAATGGTGTTAATTAAATTATTCGTGGGGAGTGAAAAATGCTGAAGTTTCGAAATGGTTTTACTTTGATTGAATTACTCATTGTGGTCGCCATCATTGGCATCTTGGCCGCCATTGCGGTGCCGAATTTTCTTAACGCACAGATTCGGGCCAAACTGGCGCGGGCACAGGCCGATATCAAAAATTTGGAAACCGCTCTGAACCAATATAAATTGGATAACAATTTTTTTCCCACATCGCACAACGGGTCCTCTTTTATAGACCCCCACATACTCAGGTTTGTTCCACTCACTACACCGGTCGCGTATATGAGCAGTATCCCCTTGGATGTCTTTGCAGAAAAACACAACCAAGACACCGGCGGTTTCAACACCCTTGGCGGCGATTACGTGGGCGACCCCTACCGCTATTTGGAATCGCAATTTGCTCCTACCATCCACCAATTCAGTACTGAAGATGAGCACGAACGTTTCGTCTATCTGCTCTCCAGCCGTGCTCCAGATGGAGTGATGAACTGGCAGCACAGCCCCCGCCTGCCAGACGCGCTGGCCTACGACCCCAGCAATGGCCTAAACAGCAATGGCGACATGAACAAATTCGGCCCGTAAAATACTTTGTTGCTTTTCAAGCAAAAAGCGGTGCATACTTGATGGCGATAAGATTGACTGTTTTTCTCAAGAATTACTTTTCTAAAATTTATAGGCAGATAATTGTTCTTAATGCAATTTTATATTGACATCAATCAATGAATTGCTTAATATCTACTTGTTTACATCTTACAGGCTATACTTGAGAATGAAATATGTCAATATTTTGGACCTGTTGGAGGAGATTCACAAGATTCTATAAAAATATCAAAATAATTTTTCGCCTCCTATACGATAACCTATTTATTCGTCATATAATAGCACCACTTATTTTTTCACTTATTCCGGCGTTGGTTTTTAACTACTATCAATCACCGAATTCTGCTGAATGGATCAATACAAATTTTCCATTGTTAGGAAACTTTTTGGGAAAGAATGTCTGGATGAGTTGGCTCGCATTAGCTGTTCCATTCTTTGCCTATTCAGCATTGAATTATTTTTTCTCATCCATGAATAAAGAAGAAGGCATGGGGTTAGAATCAGTTTTGTGCTTATTAAGAGTGATTGAAGAGGAAATAGTTGGCAATAAACTTAAATCATTAGGAAAGAACGTTGAAGCAATCAAGTCCAAGTAAAACAAAGGTTATGGTACGAAATTTGCGCTCAAAGCAATTGAAACAGATCAACAATTAGAAAGAATAACCGAAGGGTTGTATCATTACTTTACGACGATTTATGAAAAGGAAGGGAAATTCAGAGTTGCTTTAGCAGAAATGGATGAAGATGGGCTTTTGAATAAATTTGTATGTTTTTTCCCTTCAATGAAGGTCCTAGAAGTACAATCGATTCATTGAGAAATGAACAATGCGGCTTTACTCTCGCCGCCAAAAAGAAAAAGACACATATAATTCAGGACATCAAAGAGTTTGGCAAAAAGAAAAAAGGATTTATTATAACAGATGAATCACGTGCAGACGAATCAGGCTCAATACTTTGTTATCCAGTTGTATTGAGAAACACAAATGAAATTCCCTATGTAATAAGTCTGAGCGTGGATAAAAAACATTTTTTTGACAAACATATTCGTAAGGAATGCGAATTCGTTCTTGAAAAGATGAAAAATCGAATATTGGTTGAACATTGTCTCTCAATAATAAAAGGAGTAGGCCAATGAGCACAAATGCAATCAAAAAAAATCGGCAAGAATTATTGAAAGACGTTAAAAACCTTCGTAATCAAATAGAAAAAGATAAAAAAATTTTTTTGGAATCAACAAGCAGCCGGTTGAACAAAAAAAATGGTCTTGAAAATTTGATCAAACAAACCTTTTTGGATTTAGTAAAATAAGAAAGCTGTTTTAGTGGCATTAACAAGATGCTTGAATTGAACAAAAAGAGCCTTGTTCTACTTCAACGCTTCCTGCATCCTCGGCCCAATCTCCGCAGGAGACTCGCAGACGATTGCGCCAGCCTCACGCAGCGCTTTTTCTTTCTCCACCGCGGTCCCTTTGCCCCCGGCGATGATCGCGCCCGCATGGCCCATGCGCTTGCCTGGAGGGGCGGTTTTGCCCGCAATAAACGCCACCACCGGTTTTTTGAATTCGGCTTTGATATAATCAGCCGCTTCTTCTTCAGCACTGCCGCCAATCTCGCCGATTAGCACCACACCCTCGGTTTTGGGATCATCATTGAACGCTTTCAAACAGTCGGTATGGGTTGATCCAACGACAGGATCGCCTCCAATGCCCACACAAGTCGATTGCCCCAGCTTCACATCGGTAATTTGCTGAACGGCTTCATAGGTCAAGGTGCCGCTGCGTGAAACCACGCCCACGCATCCTGGCATGTGCACGAATCCCGGCATAATGCCAATCTTGCATTCTCCAGGGGTAATTACGCCAGGGCAATTGGGCCCCACCAAGCGCGAGCCTTTGCGCACCACAAAATCTTTGGCCTTAACCATATCGAGCGTTGGGATGCCCTCCGTGATACAGACAATCAACTCTACTCCCGCGTCCGCTGCTTCCATTATGGCGTCTGCCGCAAAGGGAGGCGGCACGAATATCAGAGAGGCATTGGCCCCGGTCGATTCACGGGCATCGGCAACCGTGTTGAACACCGGCAGGTCGAGATGGGTCTGCCCCCCTTTGCCGGGCGTCACTCCGCCGACA
>CAZEZQ010000085.1:0-6991 GCA_964516245.1 uncultured bacterium
GTGCATTATTACGATGGCAACCGCGGCCCTCTCTGGCACGTAGCAGACAAGGTGGAAACCGATGCCGAGACCGTCGAGCGCGAAAAACCGCACAGTTGGTTTTACAAAAAAAAGCACGGCGGCGGTTCACTGCTTGATTATTTGGGCTATGGCACGACATTGGGAACCTGGTTTCATAACGGGGATAAGCCGGAAGAAATCACCACGATGATCGACGAACCTGAGCATTTGGAAGTCGACGAACACAGCATCACCATCGCGCGATACAAAAAAGGCCTTTCCAAATTTGAAACCCGCTGGGGTACATTTACCGACCCTTGGACCCATCAACCACAGCCCAAATGCGGTTTCGTCATCAAAGGGACTAAGGGCACCATCAGCAGTTATGATTTTGAACCCACCATTTGCCTGCAAACCGGTGATCATCCTGAAGGCCAAAACCTGCCGGTTGATGGCCTGCGCGAACCCTACCAAAACCCGGTGCAATACATGATCCATTGCATGGAAACCAACACACCCATTGAAGGCCCGCTTTCTATCGAAATCTCGCGCATTGGCCAACAAATGGTAGATACAGCTTACAAAAGCGCTTATGAAAAACGGACATTACCTTTGATTGGGGAATGATATGAATATCTTGCGTAATTACACCGCCACTTGTTGTGGATTGATTGTTTTTCTATTTCTCTTTTTTTCAATTTCCATTGTTTCTCATGCTGCTGAAAACGATTGGCGCAATATACGCAATGGACACACCATCCCTGATCAGGGCTATTGCGATCAACCCTACATTGTGATCACGCAAGATGGAAATTGGTTGTGCACCTTAACCACAGGCAAAGGCAAAGAAGGCGATCCTGGCCAGCATGTAGTAGCGGCCATCAGCGAAGACCAAGGCAAAACTTGGAGCGAGCTGATCGATATCGAACCTGAAACCGGACCCGAAGCCTCGTGGGCGGTTCCATTTATCACTCCTTATGGACGGATTTATGCCTTTTACGATTACAACGGCGACCGCATTACGGGGCGGCGCGCTGATATGCTGGGATGGTATGTGTATAAGTATTCAGACGACAATGGCCGCACCTGGTCAGACCGGTACCGCTTGCCGGTGCGCCGAACCGCCTGCGACAAAGACAATGGCTTGCCGGGTGACACGCAAATCTTTTGGGGCATCGACAAGCCCATGGCCCATGATGGCATTATGTATTTCGCCTTTACCAAACTGGGCCGCTATATGCTCGAAGAAGGTGAGGGCTGGCTGTTTAAATCTGACAACATCCTCACCGAACGCGATCCACAGAAACTCAATTGGACCATGCTGCCCGAAGGCCAGCACGGCATTCGCAATCCAGAATTTGGATCGGTGCAAGAAGAGCACAATATCATTGCGCTCAGCGATGGCACCTTGTATTGCATGTATCGCACCACCACCGGTCACCCTTGCCATTCGTATAGTTTCGATGGTGGACATACATGGACAGAACCCGAACATGCTGCATACACACCCAAGGGACGCAAGTTCAAACACAATCGCGCCTGCCCCATGATCTGGCGGGCGGAAAATGGCAAGTATTTGTTCTGGTTCAATAATTTTGGCGGGAAAACCTATCAAAAGCGTAATCCCGTTTGGATCAGCGGCGGCATCGAAAAAAATGGGCGAATCCACTGGTCGCAGCCTGAAATCTTGCTTTATGATCCGGCGGGAACCGAAGTGCGAATCAGCTACCCTGATTTGATTGAGCAGAACGGCAAATATTGGATTTCGGAAACCCAAAAAGAAGTCGCCCGTGTGCATGCAATCGATTCAACTTTGTTTGAAGGGTTATGGAACCAAGGTCAGGCAAACACTGTTACAAAAAATGGATTAATTCTCGAAGAACAAGCCGATGAAATTACTTCCAGTTCAATCAATATGCCCCAATTGCCTTCGCTCAGTGAAGGCAATGGATTTTCATTGGAGTTTTGGGCGGAATTTGATTCAACTGAAGCAGGACAGATTCTCTTTGATTCAACCGACAAGAATGAAAAAGGGATTCGAATCCATACCACTGATACTCAATCACTCGAAATTATGCTGAATGACGGCTCAGAAACATTTCGCTGGCAAAGCGACCCCCAAACTATTAAACCCAACCAATGGCAGCATTTTGTCTTCATCCTCGATGGTGGCCCTAATGTATTGAGTATTGTTGCCGATGGCGCACTCTGCGATGGCGGTGAGGTTCGCGAACGGGGCTGGGGTAGGCTGCCCGAAACATTGAATGATGCAAACGGTGCCGATAAAGCCTATTTGGCTCCTCGCATGGAAGGTAGTATCCAGCTCATTCGTGTCTATAATCGATACTTGCGGACATCGGAAGCCATCAGCCACTATCACGCAAAGTTTTAATTAAATTTTTGGGGAGAACTACCATGAAGCAATTTTGTTGGTTGCTGCACACGCTATTTCTATATGGAATTCTATGCTCAATCGGGCTGGTTTGGGGCCAAACTCAAGTTAAAGACAGTGAATGGACCAGTTACACCCGCGATCAAAGCGGCGCGCGATACTCACCGCTCGATCAAATTAACCAAAACAACATCGCCAATCTAAAACGCGCTTGGACCTACCGCACCGGCGATATCGCAGAACGCCTGAGCGCCCATTATTTCGAATGCACACCGCTAATGGTAAACGATACTCTCTATGTCATCACCACCTTTTCACGCCTGGCAGCGCTTGACCCTACCACTGGTGAAGAAAAATGGACCTTTTCGCCTGATCCACCATTAGACCACAGCGAAACCGGCGCGGGTGGATTGGCCAGCCGGGGTGTGGCGTATTGGAAATCGGGTGAGAAAGAACGAATCTTTCTTCCTGTGCGTGATGGACGTCTTTATTCTATCGATATCGAAACCCACAAACCCGATCCAAAGTTTGGAGAAAATGGGTTTCTTCACATGCGCAAGGGGTATCCCGAAGGCGGATGGTATGTGTTTTTGAGCGCCCCGCCGGTGGTGTATAAAGATTTGGTGATCCCCAGTTTCGGCGTGAATGATGCCTGGGAAAAACACCCACGCGTACCCTTGCGCGCATTTAACGCGCACACCGGTGAAGAAGCCTGGTCATTCCACACCATCCCGCGAGAAGGCGAAGTGGGCAACGGCACATGGAAGGATGGTTCATGGAAACATCGCGGCGGCGGCAATGTCTGGGCGGTGATGAGTGTGGATCCTGAGCGTGAAATGCTGTTTCTTCCTGTCAGCACGCCCAATTACGATTTTTATGGCGGTGACCGTCCCGGCAAAAACCTGTTTACCGACTCGGTGGTGGCGCTGGACATCAACACCGGGGAATACATCTGGCATTTTCAAACAGTGCGCCATGATTTGTGGGATTACGATTTAGCGGCCCATCCAAACCTGGTGGAAGTGACCCTCGGCGGCAAAACCATCCCAGCAGTCGCCCAAGGCGGCAAAACCGGTTATTTGTATGTGCTGCACAGAGAGACTGGCGAGCCGCTATTCAAAGTCGAAGAAAAGCCGGTCAGTACAAAGGGCGTGCCCGGTGAACATCCTTATCCAACGCAGCCCATACCAATCAAACCACCCAACCTGGTCCGCACGCAAATGGCCAAAGATGACCTGTTCGCGCCGGATGAAAAAACCTACAAGCGCAATCTCAAACGCTTTGAAGGCCTGCGCTCAGAAGGCATCTTCACCCCACCCTCGCTGGAAGGCACGATTGTGTTCCCCGGATTGCATGGTGGCATGAACTGGTCGGGCGCTTGTACCGACCCGGACGGCATGCTCTACACCAATACCACAAACCTTTGTTTCATTATTACCCTTCGTGAAACCGAAGCAGGGCCGTTTCGTTACCGTTCAGCAGGCAACATCTTCACACAAGATGAAGACGGTTATCCACTTAATTCACCGCCTTGGGGTGAACTGGTCAAAGTTGATCTTAATGAAGGTGAGATTCTTTGGAAAAAGCCTCTGGGAGAATTTGAAGAACTCAGTGAAAGAGGGATCCCTCCAACAGGACAGGAAAATTTTGGCGGTCCCACAGTCACCGCGGGAGGTTTGGTGTTCATTGCTTCGAGTATGGATGGCAAAATAAGAGCATTTAGCAAAGACACTGGCGAAATATTATGGCATGACCAAATGAATGCCGCAGGCTACGCCGCCCCCATCACCTATATGGGTTCCGATGGCAAGCAATATGTAGCCATCTGCGCCGGCGGAGGAGCCAAACCGGGCACAAAAAAAGGCGATTATGTGATCGGGTATTGTTTGGGGAAATAAAATTGTAGGGTAGAAAAGTAAGGTAAAAAAGTAAGGTAAAAAATTTGACAAATTTTTCTCATTGAAGTATACTTCAAATAACTAGAGAGTGAGGACAAATCCCCGTGTGGGAAAGTTTCGATTTATCGAAACTACTCGCTCCTCTGACCTCGCAATTATGCGAGGTTTTTTATTGTTCAATTGTGATGATGATTTTCTTTTTCAGCTTTTCATAGTATGGAATGATCTTATTTAGATTTCTCTTTTCAGCATACACTCGCGCCAATCCAGCAACCATATCGGCAACTCGTATGCCTGCGTGTTGAGTATCTCTTCCCGTTTTCAATTTTTTAACAGGCACACCTTTATCACGAAGAATCTTTTTGATGATGCGCTCATACCGTTTCAATTTTTTTCCGTCAATAATGATCTGTTTAATGTTTCTCTCTACAATCATATGTTCCATTACCCGCTGCAGCACTATTTCAACCTGAACTGGATTTTCACAAAGGCAATCTTTACTTCGAAATCAAAAGCAAGTGTGTGCTCCATGAACTTTTTCTTGATTTTCCAACTTGTTTCTGCCCAATGAAATGCTTTAATATTCAACTCTTTTTCAAGTTCCAATACTTGTGTTTCAAAGGTATGTTAGTTTTTCTCTGAAACATACACCAAAGCAAAGGTGGAATAATCTACATTTTTATGAATACCGGATTCATCAACAAAGATGTACATGTGAGATTACAATTCTGCAAATGATATTGAATCCTGCCAAATTTACACAATTTGTCAAAACAATGAGCTACAGACGCTGCTCTTTGTTACCTCTTAATAACACCACAGTCCTAAATTGACAAGTACTACTTTGAATAGAAAAAACAATGAATGAACTCACAGCATTCTTGACCTTAAAGTAAATTCATGTTTGTTTATAAATTCGCACATGTCTGACGATTCGGCAAAAAGTCTTTTTTGGAGCGCAGGCGTCCTCGCCTGCAACAACATAAAGTGCAGATTAGATACCCACATTACTATATATTGTGTGGCCGTTTTATGGATCAGACTTTTTGCCGGTTCGTCATGTCTCAATAGTGCGAAAATCCATCAAAGATTTAAATAGGCTACAAGCAATATTTGAAAAACAAAATTCGCATAGTCCAACAAGATGAATGGAGATTATTCTCAAATGAACGATTCTGACCAAACCTACGGCGTGGGAGCCATAAAAGATCTAAAACCGGTAGAAGCTCCAAAGTTGCCCTATCAACCACAAAACCCCAAATCATACAATCCAAAGATTGGCGTGATTGGCTGCGGCGGCATTACCGAGCATCATCTCACCGCATACAAAAACGCAGGTTATGAGGTTGCAGCGCTTTGTGATATTGTCGAAAGCAAAGCTGAAGAGCGGCGGCAGCAGTTTTACCCAAACGCCAAGGTTTACAAAAATTACCAAGACCTATTGCAGCAAGATGGGCTCGAAGTCATCGATATCACGACACATGCCGAAGAGCGCGTTCAAATTATGGAAGCCGCCATTGAAGCCAGAAAGCACGTCTTATCACAAAAACCTTTCGTACTCGATCTAGATGCCGGTGAACGATTGGTGGCCCTGGCCGACTCGCGCAACGTGAAACTGGCAGTGAATCAAAACGGACGCTGGGCGCCCCATTTCAGTTATATGCGTCATGCGGTCCGTGAAGGATTGATCGGCAAAGTGCTGAGCGTACGATTCTCAGTCGATTGGGATCACAGCTGGATCACCGGCACAGAATTTGAAAACGTGCGCCATTTGGTGCTCTACGATTTCGGCATCCACTGGTTTGACATGGCGATTAGCCTGGTGGGCGAGAGGGCCATGAAACAAGTCTTCGCCAGCATCCAACGCTCGGCCACTCAACGGCCCAAACCGGCGCTATTGGGCCAGGCGGTGATCGATTTTGAAGGCGCCCAATCGAGCATTGTGCTCAACGGAGACACCAAATACGGCCCGCAAGACCGCACCTATGTTACTGGAACCGAAGGCACGCTGCTCAGCCTGGGGCCGGATCTGATGCAGCAGCAAGTGACCCTTTTCAACGAACAAGGTTATGGCAGCCCGCACTTGGAAGGCGCCTGGTTCCCCACCGGCATGCACGGCGCCATGGCCGAACTCTTATGCGCCATCGAAGAAAACCGCGAACCGGTGCATAGCGGGAAAAATAATCTCGCCACCCTTGGGCTCTCTTTCGCCGCTTGCGCCAGCGCGGATGACAGCCAACCGAAAATTCCGGGAGAAGTTCGCCAGATGAGAGTGTAATGATTATCAAGAGGTTTCATTACGATAGATACGGATGATGATCACCCATAACTCAGTACCGTGAATTTATATTGTCTTTTGTCTGAACCAGGATCGCCAAGAAGTTTTGAGATGACCAGAATAACGGCATGTTTAATGATGGGTCATACAATTTGTTCCATACTGCGGAGCATCATGCAAGCAGGATTGTATTTCTTTTGGGGACGCGGATTCAAAAAATCATTCGAGAGCTTCATTAAGATTTTCGCGTGCCTGCTCTCTTGTATCGCCTTGGCTGACAATATCGAGTTCAGATATAAAGAGACATACCCATCCCCTTCACGTTCGATTATCACCGTAAGATGCTTCTGTATAACAAATTACTACCGATTCTTTAAAATAATGTAGCGACAATACTCTCTCGTTTTATACAACAAAGATTTC
>CAZEZQ010000085.1:7001-11412 GCA_964516245.1 uncultured bacterium
AACAAAGCCCCTTTGCCCAGTCCGTTGCGGGCAAGTTTCTTCTGGAGGGTATTTCTTTAATGAAATTAATACTCCAATAAAAGAGACGAAAAAACCAATTCCATTTTACCTTTTTTGGGTTTATTATACGCCAACATGTTTCATGTTGTTTTCATCACAACCCGGGGGTGAAGCATGGAAGAACCTGGCATCTTTTCAAAATTCTACAACCGGCTTTGGATCGTATACAGCGTGGTATGGTTCATTTTTACCATCGTATTGTTTATCCCTGTCTTACCGATTCTCATATTGCCCTGGGCGGGATGTCTCTTGTTTTTAGACCCAAAAACAAGAATTCACGGGCTATTTATCCTGATAGGATGTGTTTATTATTGGTTCAACCTGTTTCTGTGCTACAACGTATATGGATTGCCCATTTGGGAATACTCCTTCCTTGCCGGTTGGTTGATCTTTGTCTTTCCCATTTTAACCAAAGGCTTCACTATGGGTTTGATGTTCAATTTTCACATGTATTTCCCCATTGTGGTTTTGGAACTGGGGTATTGGGCCTATCAAACGCGAAGTTGGAAGCGAGATTGTATTGCAATCACTATTCTCATCGCATTCTGCGGATTTGGGCTCGCATATCGGCAGTCATGCGCCAGTCAATATCATACAGTTTACACATTGAGGGGACAGAATCTCACCGTAGAAGAGTTGTTTCAACAAGCCGGCCAACCCATTTATTATCGCGAATATGACCAGCGATACGGATATTACGTCAAAGGGGAAGAAATGATTGCCGTGGCGTTTTATGAAGATGACACTTGCTTTGTGTCCAAGACACAAAGTTGGTTTTTGGATTGAGCAGGAATTGATTTGCAAACCAATTGTTTGAAATGGAGGCTGTAAAAATGAGTATAGCGGAAAAGTATCAATTCATACAACTCAAATGGTATTTGATTGGCTTATTGGGCATCATTGCAACCCTTTTCATGTTCATACCGTTCATGTATTTTCAATTATTACCAATTATATGCGTGGCTTTGTTCATCCATCCAAAAACTCGAATCCATGCGGTCTTTGTTCTTTTGGTTTTTCTTAGTTTTTTTCTAATCGTGATTCTCTCGCGCACGGAAAGCAGCTTGCCTGATTCTTTCAACGTTTTTTCGGAGTATAACATCATCGGAGGATGGTCGATGTTTCTGGTTTCCTATCTCCACCCCTTTTACACATTGGGCATCTCATCAAATTTGACGATTTTGTTCCCAATTGTTCTATTGGAATTGGGCTACATGATTTATAAACATCAAAATTGGACAATGATATTCGCATCCTGTTTATTGCTAGTTACATTTTCTGGTTTTGGAATTCAGTATGCGAACTCATGCGCCCGGCAATTCGAAAATTTAGAACTCTTGATGGGCCAAACATTGCAGCAAGAACAATTGTTGCAACAAGTTGGTGAACCTGTCTATTTTGGGAAACAAAAAGAACGAGGCTATTACGTCAAAGGGCAACGTATGATCTGCGTGCTTTTTAATAATGATGGAACCTGCAAAGTGTATGAGAACAAAGCCTGGTTTTTGGATTGAGATATTCTACAAATACGGTAAAAATTTATGATTCGCAGCAGGGAAAGCGTAACGGTCAAACTGCGAAGGCGGAACCCATTTAATTTCGTTGTGATAGAGAGATTTTGGCTTACCTCCAATATGCTTGCACAAATACAAATCAATAGTTACTTTGAGGTGTGAATAAGCATGGTCTACAGTGATCAAGTGTTTTTGCACTTCGATTTCAATCCCCAATTCTTCTTCGATTTCGCGTTTCAAAGCATTACGCAAGGTTTCACCCTTCTCTACCTTGCCGCCTGGGAACTCCCACAAACCTGCCAACATCCCACCCATAGGCCGCTTTCCAAGTAGATACCTTCCATTCTTACGAATCGCAGCCGCAACCACTTGAACATGGGGAACTTTCTTTTTCGGTGAACGCAGCGGCAGTTGCAGATGAATTCCACGTTGATATGCCTCACACCGTGTATGAATCGGGCATTCCGCGCATTTCGGAGTTTTGGGCAGGCAAATCCGTGCCCCCAGTTCCATCAAAGCTTGATTGAAATCACCGGGATCCTTTTTGGGGACCAGTGCGTCGGCAATCCCCCACAGTTCCTGGGTAACTTTGGCATCATCAATGCTCTCTTCCACAACAAACACCCGTGCCAGCACCCGCTTCACATTGCCATCCAACACGGGCGCTTGTTCTTCATAGGCAATGCTGGTGATCGCCCCTGCCGTATATCTTCCCACGCCAGGTAGTTTCTGCCATTCATTGACTGTTTTGGGAAATTTTCCGGAATAATGATTCTGAATCTGTTTGGCCGCTTTGTGCAAGTTGCGGGCTCGGGAATAATACCCCAATCCCTCCCACAATTTCAAAACTTGATCTTCTTTGGCTTCCGCCAATTTCTTGACGGTTGGGAACGCTTTCAAAAACCGCCGGTAATAATCAAGCACCGTTTCGACCCGGGTTTGCTGCAGCATGATTTCTGAAACCCAAATGGCATAGGGATTTTTCGTGCGCCGCCAAGGCAAATCCCGCGCCTCACGCCGAAACCATGATTTCAGACGCTGCGTTAATGAACGTCTCTTTTTACTCACCCAATCGTCTTCAAACATTTCGAACCTATTCAAATACTGATGATTCTACCGCTGGGTATTATAACTGAACCCATTCAATATGAAGATGTTTGATTCAAGCGAATTGCCTATTAGAATCTAGTAAAATAATTCATTGCGAGGGAACTATCGTGACAAACACTTTTCAAACCGAAGCATACGGACCGGTGTTTCAAGAACTCATTTCAGGAGACCGAATCAACGATCTCGGCCCTGGAAAAGAAAATCAAGAACTCTATGTCAAACTGAAAGGATTGGATTTAGATCAGGCCTTTGGGCATACGAAAGTAAAGAACCAAGATATGGCACGTTGTTGTATTGCGGCGGTATGGCTGCTCCATAATTTTTTGGAAGAATCGCACACCATCAGCCAGGGAGTCAAAACCTCCAGCGGCAGTTATTGGCATGGCATCATGCATCGGCGCGAGCCCGATGCCTCCAATTCGAAATATTGGTTTCGCAACACCGGCAACCATCCCATCTTCCCTGAATTAAACAATTCCGCCAAGAAAATCGCCAGTGAATATTCATCCAGCTCGGCAGCCTCCACTTTGCAAAGCCAAGGAAAATGGGATCCATTCGCTTTTATTGATTTGTGTGAATCCAGCCGCGGCAAAGGAAACGAAGATGAAGCCTTTTGCCAACAAATTCAAAAACACGAGTGGGAACTCTTGTTTGATTATTGCTATCAAAACGCGGTTGCATAATTCTTTCCGCCATGAGCAAATAAAGGGGCAGATCGCTCTGCCCCTTCTGTTTTTGATTTTTCTCAAGAAAACACTTACATCTTGCGGTAATTTTTGGGAGGATGTGGGATTGGACGAACCGGGATTTCGGCATCGAATGATAGATTTTCAGGTAGAATGTCGATATCCATATTCAAGGCTTCATCCCATTCTAATTTTTTGCCGGTATAGGCAGCCATGCGTCCCATAATCGAGGTAAACACGCTCTCGCCCACCTGCCGGGCTTCGTTCCACTTCGGACCATCACCGCGAATGGCTTTTTGCAGGTCGAGGTGTTCTTGCACGTATGGATTCATTTCTTGATCCGCCATATCATGGCAATTGCTGCGGCCTTTGGTGCCCACCACAAGTTCAGACACTTCATTATACGAATCCACCAAATGGCGGCTCATACTCATAACGCGCTGGCCATCAGGATATTCAAAATCACATGAGAAGTTATCCCAAATGTTTCCAAAGCGTGGCTCATCCGGTTTCCAGCAACGGCCCCCGCTGGCAATCACTGTTTTGGGATGAGCGCCGAACACCCAATTCATAATATCCAAATTGTGAACGTGCTGTTCGACGATATTGTCGCCGCAAATCCAAACATAATTATACCAATTGTAAGAAGCTTGATATTCGAGATCGCTCATCCCAGGTTTGCGCTCGCGGGCGTGAGGAAGCCCCCCGCACCAATAGGCGCGGCCAAAAAGAACTTCGCCGATTTCGCCATTGTGAATTTTCTCAATGGTCCGCTGATAATCCGTGGAGTGGCGGCGCTGGGTTCCGGCGACGATTTGCAAGCCTTTTTCAATGGATTTGTCGGCAGCCGCCAAAAACCGGCGCATCCCGTTGGAATCGGTGGCCACCGGCTTTTCACAGAAGCAATGGATTCCGCGATTCACAACTTCTTCGAAATGCATAGGACGAAATCCCGGCGGTGTGGCCAGAATCACATAATCCAAATCCAATTTGAGTAAATCTTTGTACCCATATACTCCCCAGAAAATATGATCGGGTTCC
>CAZEZQ010000086.1:0-11405 GCA_964516245.1 uncultured bacterium
ATACGGTGCAGCAGCTCAGAGAACAATGCCAGTGCGAAATTTGGAAAGTGTTTCACCTGCCCGCAGGGAAAAGCGGAGAAGATATAGATTTACAAACGATCGTAAATCAAATGCAGTTTTACGCCCAGGCAGGGGCAGGCCGGATATTGGTCGATGCCAGTTCTGTAGTGAAAGGAGAGCGCCACTACGGGGGCACAGGCAAAACCGTAGATTGGCAAACCGCCCGCCAACTCAGGCAAAAATCCCCCCGCCCCTTCATCCTCGCCGGGGGCCTGAACCCTAATAACGCCGCCCAAGCTATCCAAGAGGTCCACCCTTACGCCCTCGACCTCTCTTCGGGTGTCGAAGCTGAAAAAGGGAAAAAAGACCCGGAAAAGGTGAAGATGTTGATGGAGAGGGTGAAGTGATTTGCTTTTCCGATATAAAAATGAATCAGGGAAAAATAATATTACGATATGTTCTTTGATTTGATGTTTGCTTTTTTTGAACTGGAAGATGAATCTCCTGGTGAGCCTACGCTCGGTAAGCACCATACATCCCTACAATAATTGGAATTGTTTTATTACCAAAGGCAATCGGTATAATTCTGAAAAGCAATCATGGAAACTACAGGATGAAGAAAACGCCAAGCCCGAAATACTGGCTTGGCGTTATATAAACAAGAAATTATAGAAAAATTTCTTAATAGAGTGACCAATTGTTTACACTTACAAATTGTTCCAAATCACTGACTATGAAGTTTTCAAAACGAGAGACGGCGAAAGTATCGCCCCACAACTTAGTAAAGAGCCCCAAACGGGTTGCCTCTCGTGTTTCCGTAACGGGTTCGCCTGCAAGTTGCCAAGATTCTCCTGGTAGTTGGGCGCTGAATATGAGTTCATCGCCACGACGGGTAATGGCCAGTTTAGCATTGACATCACCGTCAAAAAGAAGCTCCAACCATTCTCCTTCATTGGCGAGATTGTGATATTGCAATTCGCCTAGATTTCTTTCATTGGTTAATTCCACCCGAAGATCATCTGAATGAAAACCAAAGAGGTACTCGTCACCACTCACATCTTCATCGTCATTTTGGTTATAGGCGACGAAAATGCCGGTTTGAAATAAGTCCCAGGTGAACGTGTCAACCAATTGGTAGTCGGTTTCAATGCGCCAATCCCCATCCGGAATTTCTGTCCATGTAATCATAGGAGCGCGCCGTCCATTAGCCCATTCGTCAAATTTTTCAGCGTTTCCAAAAGAATCCACTTCCAAAACCAGAGCCTCCCCTTCGAATGAAGTAAAAACCCCTTCTTGAAAGTCGACATCCAAAGCTGGGTCGGTTCCAAATTGAGATTCCCAAGGGCTTTGCAAACTACCCGTTGTGAACTCATCGCTAGTTTCGATTGTGTTAGGTCCGCCGAATATCCATACTTCATTAACCACACTGCTATCGCCCCGAATGGATTCAGCCAATGGCAAGCCAATATCAGCCAATCCATTAAATATCAAAAAGCGGGAACCTTCAGGAGGAAGGAGAGTGTAGTTAATTTCTTGGTTGTCAGTAATTTCAGACAATGACCAAGTTATGGTGTTTCCTTCTTGGGTTCCGTTATTTGAAATGTTGGATACTTCGACCCCTTGAGGTATATTTTCTGAAATGAAGGGTGAAACTGTTCCCAAAAGCGCTTCTGCATTCAAAGTAACTTCCAGTGGATTGCCGCCTTCAAAAAAACCGTCATCAGTAAGTTCACGGGAAATCCGGGCAATACCATCACTATTGACCACTTCTAATCGTTCGATCCCAACAGGGGAGACAGCGGTAGGAACATCGGGTATTGCTAGAACGATACTGTGTTCTCCCTGAGGAACCAAGAAGGGACCAACCGTAAATGTTTGGAAGAAGTTCCCACCGGTGGGCAGCAAACGAATCTCGCCTTGGAATTGGTTGTCCAAATAAACATCCACAAAACTGATAGGATTACGGTTCCAGGAGTTTAGCGAGACATTGACTTGGACCGCCTGTTCCACATCACCAAAATCAAAGGTATAGCGGAACCAATCACCGATGCTCAAGCCGCCAATATTGGTCCTGGTTTCACCAGAACCGTCTTCTGTTCGCACTTCACCTTCATCACGGAAATTATTGGGAACACCATCGCCAATTGATTGATCGGGGTTTGCCTGATGGAAATCAGCATCTTCCGGAAAGGTAAATTCCTGGTCGATTTCAGGTGTACTACCGTCTCCTGTGGGCCGTTCATAGGCGACATCGCTGGGGATGCCATCCATCCCTTCTGTTACATTTTCTCCAAATTCGTGTTGATCGGGATAATTTCTGCCGTCGACGGGGCTGCCGCTGAAATCGTAATCAATGGCTTGCCGGAAAAAGAATGGTAAGTCGAGATCAATTGAAGTTTCACCATCTACGCGTTGGGCGTTTGGCTCCTCTCCAACGGTTCCAGAGAAAAAAGCGGTCCGCTGTGTAACCAGTCGCGGAGGAATGGCGCTATAGGTTAATGTAAGGGCCTGGTCAAGATTATCCAAATTCCAAGTAATTAAGCCATTACCTGCTTGACCATTGTTTGAAATATTGGATACACTCCACCCTTTAGGAAAATCTTCCACCAATTGGACGGAACTGATGTCTCCCGTAACCCGAACGAGGAGTTCCACTTCAATCGGTGTGTCGGCCTGAAATTGTTCGGCTTTGATATCCCGGCTGGCGTTGGCGCGATTGGCAGGCAGGCCGCGAACTTCCATATTGTCGATATACACCAACCCCGGGTCACCCGAATCCAAGTTAAATCCGAATTGTAGAAACCGGTTTTCACCTTCGAAGGGAGGGAATTCCCGTTCGTCAATGAGAATCAGTCCCCCAACACCGTTCTCCTGGAACAACAAAGTGACGTTGTTGCCGCTCACTTCTGCCCGGATCCGATGGGGATCCTCTCCGATGGGGAGTGATAAATCACGTTCACCCTCAGAGGGGACATTGTCACGGCCATCGAAGAAATTGGTGTTGTTGCGCAAGAAATAATGGGCTTGATCGAATACATTTGAAACGCCGGCTTCAACCATGGGCCAAAGCGAAAAGCGGCCTACCACGCCTTCTTGATAGAAGAAATCAAATTCAATGACATAATCTTCAGGAAGGGGTTGATCCAAACGGAGCCAATGGTTGGAGCCTCCAGGCCATACGATACGGCCATCTTCCGCAACCACCGGTCCGTCGGTGGATTCATCCACCAATTCTGGCCAGGCAGTCGAAGGGTTGGGATCAGAAGGATTGTTAAAATCGTTGCTATAGCTAAACGTGGATTGTTCCACATAACTCACCTGCATATTGTCAACATAAACCAAGCCCGGATCACCAGAGTCGAGATTGAATCCGAATTGCAGGAAACGGGATTCACCTTCAAAAAGTGAGAATTCACGTTCATCAATAAGAATAAAACCACCTTGGCCATTCTCTTTAAATAACAGAGCGACATTGTTACCTCGTACTTCGACACGAATCCGGTGAGGTTCAGCCCCAAACGGTAGGGTGAGGTCCCGTTCACCTTCGGAAGGGACATTGTCGCGCCCATCAAAGAAGTTGGTGTTGTTGCGTAAGAAGTAATGTTCTTGAACGAATACGTCAGACACCCCGGCTTCAACCATGGGCCAAAGCGAAAAGCGTCCCACCAAGCCTTCTTGATAAAAGAAATCGAATTCGATTTCATAATCCAAGGGCAATTCCATATCCAACCGAAGCCAATGATTAGATCCTCCGGTCCATTCAATGCGCCCATTTTGAGCAGTAACTGGACCCCCAGTGGATTCATCCACTAATTCGGGCCAAGCGGTAGAAGGGTTTGGGTCTGAGGGGGTGTTGAAATCGTTGCTGTATTGAATGGCTGCAAAACTCGGAGCGGCCAACAATCCCATTAATAAGATACACCATGCCATTCTTTTGTGATACATAATTCAATCCTCCTCATAACTAAATAATGTTTATAATTCTTGAAAACAGTGAATTATCAATTTCAAAGATTAATTACAGTGCTTTCGTTATTCAAATTTGATTATTTATTATTGATTGTAATATGTCAAGCCAACTATGTTAAATTACATAATAACTTAGATAGAGATATTTGAGTTTATAAAAATATCACCGGACAACTATTGCATGGACTTGAGGATACGTTGCAACATGGCAACCTGCTCCTCTCCTGAAACTTGTTCTTAGATTACTCCGATGAGAATCTAGCCATTCATTTCAGAAAATAGCGTTATAATGAATAAAAAATATCAACGAGAGAAACCATGCTAACGCTCACACCCGAAGAACAGAAATGGCTGGACGACTATCGCCGCATTCTCGATGAAAAATATGGCGATATCGTGGAGGATATTATTATCTATGGCTCCAAAGCCCGGGGAGATTCGCATGAAGATTCGGATGTGGATGTTGTGGTATTGATTACCGAAGGGGATTGGAAAGAGAGAAAGCAAATCGCATATCACGGATATGATCTTTCCATCGGCACGGATGTTGTTCCTTCGATATTGGTGTGTAACAAATCTCAGTGGACTGAATGGGAAAACAGTCAATCATATTTTCTGGAGTCAATTCACGACGATGGCATCTCAATAAAATGAATAAGGAAAATTGCATCAGCCAATTTAAAAAAGCAAAATAGACTTTAAAAGCGGCCAATTTACTTTTAGATAACAAAATGTTGGATGATTCGATATCAAGAAGTTACTATGCCGTCATGCACGCTGCGAGAGCCGCTCTATGGATACACGACGCTGAACCAAAGAGCCATAACGCAGTCAGAAACATGTTTGGTAAATATCTTGTGAAAACCAATGAAATTGAATCAGAATATGCGCGAATTCTAGCCAATGAACAAGATTCTAGAATATTAGCCAATTACCTGAGCGATTATAATTTCTCAAATGAGCAGGCCCAAGATTTTTATAATGATGCTGAGCGTTTTGTGAATCGAATTAAAGAGTATTTAATCTCAATAGGCTTGGAATTGCCCCAATTGGACGAGGAGTAAACCATGTTATCGCTCACACCCGAAGAACAGAAATGGCTGGATGACTACCGCCGTATTCTTGATGAGAAATATGGCGATATTGTGGAGGATATTATTATCTATGGTTCCAAAGCCCGAGGGGATGCCAATGAAGATTCGGATGTGGATGTGTTGCTAATCGTCAACCAGCATAGTTATGAAATAAAACGCAAACTCATTGATCCTGCGATTGATCTCTCTGTTTGCACACCAGTTGTTCCTAGTATTATTGTTTGCTCGATTGAGCGGTGGAAAAAATGGGAAAGTTACAAATATACAATTTGGGAAAACATAAAAAGAGATGGTATAAGTGTTTATGAAAAAGCAAGAAATTATAGCCTACTTTAAACGCTCTCAAAAAACGTTGCAGTCAGCGGACTGGCTTTTTCGTGGTAAATTTTATGAAGATTCAATGTCTAGAAGTTATTATGCTATTTTGTATGCAGCATCATCGGCTTTATTGATTCATGACATCAAAACAAAATCACATACTGCTGTAAACAGTTTATTTGGTGAAAAACTAGTGAAAAATGGCGAAATTGAAAAAGAATGGGCTAAAATTTTATCCAAAGAACAAGCATCCCGAGTTGAAGTTGATTATATGCCTGATCCTAATGTAAATATAGAAGAAGCTAAGGAGATGTTACAAAAAGCGAATCAATTCGTAAACCGAATCCAAGAATATTTAATCTCCAAAGGCATAGAATTGCCTCAATCAGATGATGAGTCATAGCAAGCTTATTGTTCTCTTTTTTCTATGCGCGTTCATCGCATGCGCAACCGGTCCAAAGCCTACTTCGCCTTTGTTGGAAATGCCGGGTGAGGTTGAAATGGCAGAGTCAAAGGGTGATTTGCCGTTGAATCCACCACCGGCTCAATTGCCATCTCCAGAGCAGGTGCAAGAAGCCAAAAAAGCTATCGTTCGATTGATGTATGACAGCCCGTTTCAAACCGTGGAGTATGAAGACATCATTGTCGACGAATATTCCATGTCCTATTTTGAGAATTTGGAGGGACGAAGAAAAGATTATCATACTATTCACTTCAACCAAATCACTTACTTTGAAATCGAAAAAATCCCAGATGCCATGAAAGGGAGAAAATACGCTTTGACAATTTCTCGTCCTGAAGGGAAAAACACGTTGCGTATCTTTATGAACACAGAAAAAGAAATTCGTGAACTGTATGAGGCGTTTCAAACAATGAGTGTGTACGCTCAGCAGCCGCAAAATTAAAAAGTAATTACTCTCACTATCAAACATTCCCCAAATCTCCGCTACAATAAAGAAAAAACACGGTTGAATTATTATGGTAACTATAGATATACCTCAACGTCCCCAAGTAGAGTTCACCCCGGCGATTTTGAAATCGCTGAAAAAGATATTTGGCCAACGCGCATCGGTTGATGATGTGGATTTGGAAACCTACGCCTACGATGCCACCAAAAAGCATTTCCCCCCTAAAGTGGTGGTCTGGCCCGATAGTGCTGATGAAATCTCTGAATTGATGAGATTGGCAAACGAACACAAATTGCCAATTTATCCAAGAGGTGGAGGGACCGGATTAACCGGCGGTTCATTGGCATTGCAGGGTGGTCTTATTCTCTCATTAGAGCGTATGTCGGATATTATAGAAATTGATGAACCCAATCGCTTGGTTACCGCTCAACCTGGCATATCTTTGGGTGCTCTTAAAAGCGCCGTGCAAGAAAAAGGCTTTTTTTACCCGCCCGATCCCTCCAGCGCCAAAACCGCCATGCTGGGTGGCACCTTAGCCGAATGCGCTGGGGGGCTTAACTGTGTGAAATATGGGACCACCAAAGATTGGGTGCAAAACATTAAAGCGGTTTTACCGACTGGCGAGCAGGTGCAATTCGGAACAAAAGCCCGCAAGAATGTGGTGGGGTATAATTTTCTCCAACTCATGATCGGTTCAGAAGGCACGCTGGGCATCATCACAGAAGCCACCCTGCGATTGATCCCTTATCCTGCCCATCGCTCGACATTCATAGCCTTGTTTGATGATGTTCCCACTTCAAGCCGGGCAGTTGCTGAGATCTTACAGAGCGGGATTACTCCAAGCGCACTCGAATTCATCGACAAGCAATGCTTGGAAGCCGCTTATGAATTCACCAAAGATCAATCCATGCCTATCGCCGAAGCCTTGCTCTTAATTGAATGCGATGGCTTTGATACAGAAACCACAAAAGAACAATCTGAAAGCCTGGCCAAAATCTGCGAAAGCAAGGGGGCCAAAGAAATTCGTCAATCAATCAACGAAGACGAACGCACCAAATTGTGGAACATTCGCCGCAGCCTGAGCCCAGCCATGTATGCCAAAGCCACCCACAAAACCAATGAAGATATCTGTGTGCCAGTGGCCCGGTATCCAGACCTGCTTGAGAAAGCCTATGGCATTGCCGAAAAATATAATGTGCTCACCTTATGTTTTGGCCATGCAGGCGACGGCAACATTCACGTCAACTTCATGTCCAACAACGAAAAAGATGAAGATGTAGACAATGCGGTACGGGAACTTTTCGAAACGGTCGTCAAGATGGAAGGTTCTATCTCAGGCGAGCACGGCATCGGCATCACCAAAGCCCCGTATTTGGCGCTCGAACTGGGTGAAACTGAACGCCATTTAATCAAACAAACCAAGGCATTATTTGATCCAAATGGTATCTTAAACCCGGATAAAATTATTGCATGAGTCTTTTGTTGGGGATTCGGCAAAAAGTCTTTTTTGGAGCGCAGGCGTCCTCGCCTGCAACAACATAAAGTGCAGATTAAATACCCATGTTACTATATATTGTGTGGCCGTTAGATGGATCATGCCGGTTCGTCTTTGTTGGGGTGAATAGAATTTCTTATTGTCAGAATCAGGATTGTCAGGATTTACAAGATTGTCAGGGTTTACAAGATTGTCAGGATAACGGCAAGGGTGTGTTACACTTTGCAAATATTTCTATAAATGGGATATTTATTTGAGAGGTGAATTCATGAAGGTAATTCAATTTTCATTTATTATATGTTTTAGTTTTTTATCTAGTGTTTCTGTATCTTCTCAAAACTTACCTGGGATGCCTTCGAATGCTTTGGATGCAATGGGAGATGAGGGGGATTCATTGGCGAAAATGCTGAAAATGGATCTGATGAAGCGCTTTCTTCAGCCGCAAAATACTAAAGAAAACTCCCAGCGTGTCTCCCGCCCCCGGCCCGAACTGGGCAATCGGCCTTCACAGCAATTGCCGGTCGATTTATCCAAATACCTCGGACCCGATGGTGATCCCAACAAAGCCTGGCAAATGCTGCAGGATCAAGACAAAGTCCCTGCAGATTCCCGTATTCCTAACGCGCCCATACCTAATGGAACTTCGGCCGTGCAGGATCAATGGGATGATGTGCCCACAAGCAAACGCCTGCATTATGTGAAAAACCTGCTTGAACGCCGCCGCTTTCAAGAGATGCAAGACGAACTCCAGGCTATCTTGCAGCAAGACGACCTTCCTGAAGAACAAAAACTGGAAGCCCTGGTGCTTCGAGAAAAAGCCATTTTTCATAATCATCATTACCGGATAGCCGAGAAAGATTACTACCGCTTAAAATCTTATTATCCTGAATCAGACAAAGTGAAAGAACTGAAAGAGTATTTGGAAAAAGAATCCGGCATTCAAAAATTGCAGGAACAGGTTAAGAACAATATCGGTGATCCAAAAGCGCATCAACAATTAATTAACCAATATAAGCGGTATGGCTGGCTCGATTTTGCCGAAGAATTCTTTTCGGATGAGATTGGCGATACCTCTGAAACCACTGTAAAAAGCCTAAGTGAAATTTATTTTGTAAAACAAGATTACCAAATGTTGGTTAAACTTTCCGAAACCGCGCAAACTCTCCATCCACGTGTAGCCGATTTTGCCTACAACGAAGGTGTCGGCCTGTACCACCTTGGTGATCCTATTTCACAGGAAGAATCTCTCAAAGCCTTTCAAAAAGCGCTGCGTCTTGCCCCCTCGCCCGTGTTGCGGCAGAAAATGAATTGGTATCTTAAACGCCTTATGAAATAACCCTCCTTATTAGAGCGGTTGTGGAGCCCTACTGCGATGTATTATAATCATATATTGTCAAATGCTATGCAGTTAAAGGGATTCTCATGACCATACAAACCATTCGCCAGGCAGTTCTCAGTGTCTTCGATAAACGTGGGATTGTGGAGCTAGGGAAATTTTTGGAAACCATCGGATGCCAGATTTTATCAACTGGTGGAACGGGCCGGGCACTCAAGGAAGCGGGGATCAATTACCAGGAAGTCAGTGATTATACGGGTACGCCCGAAATGCTGCGTGGCCGGGTCAAAACTCTACACCCCAAAATACATGGGGGGATTTTGTTTCGCCGAGTTGATCCCGCCCAAGTAGAAGAAGTGGAGAAATACGGAATCAAGCCAATCGAGTTGGTTGCTGTGAATCTGTACCCGTTCGAAAAAACCGTCTCCAACCCAGATGTGACCACAGTGGAAGCCACCGAAAATATCGACATTGGCGGGCCTGCATTGATTCGGGCGGCCGCCAAAAATTTCTTTTCTGTTGTCGTTTTGACTGACCCCAAAGATTATCCCACAATTATCAAAGAAATGGAAAATTCTGGAGGTGTCAGCCTTGAAACCCGGCGAAGACTCGCCACCAAAGCGTTTGAGCACACCAGCCAATATGATAAAGCTATACATGAATATTTCTCAACTCTTTCATCACAAGGATTAAAAGCATGACGGCAAAAATTCTCGACGGCAAAACTCTCGCGCAAACCATCCGCAACGAACTAAAAGAAGAGGTCAAAACCTTTCAATCTGAAACCGGCGTACAGCCGGGGTTGGCGGTAGTCTTGGTGGGTGGGAATCCCGCGTCTCAAGTGTATGTGCGGAAAAAATGCGAAGCCTGTGAAGAAGCGGGCATCTATTCGGTTCGACATGATCTCTCTACCCAAGTCTCGCAAGAGGAATTGCTTGCGTTGATTGATGGTCTTAACAAGGACCCAAAGATTCACGGCATATTGGTTCAACTCCCTTTGCCTGATCATATCGACAAAAGTTTAATTCTCGAAAGCGTTAGCCCCGCCAAGGATGTTGATGGATTTCACAAAGAAAATGTCGGTGATTTGTGGCTGGGCAATGATAGCCTGGTCCCTTGCACACCGCTGGGTGTGATCCAAATTCTCAAGCGGGAAGGGATCGAGATTGCCGGGAAAAATGCTGTGATCATCGGCCGCAGCAATATTGTGGGCAAACCGCTGGCCGCCTTGTTATTGCAGGAAAATGCTACTGTTACCATGTGCCACTCGAAGACCAAAGACTTGCCCGCTGTGAGCCGGCAAGCCGATATTCTGATTGCCGCCACGGGCCGAATGCACATGGTGAAAGGTGATTGGATTCAACCCGGTGCAGTGGTGATCGATGTCGGTATCAGTTTTGTCGAAGTGGATGGCAAATTTAGACAACGCGGTGATGTGGATAAAGAAGAGGCGCTGGAAGCAGCGGGTTGCCTCAGCCCTTCTCCCGGGGGGCCAGGCCCCATGACCATTGCCATGCTCTTAAGCAACACCATAAAAGCCGCGCGAAAACAATTGAATTGATTGTATAATAATTAATATTACATACAATAGAGCGATCAAAATGACAAGCAATTCAAAAGTACATAATGTCACTCAAAAAATTGTGGAGTCTCTTCAACCCCACAAAGTCATTCTTTTTGGCTCTCATGCTCAGTCCACAGCTTCCCAAACCAGCGATATTGACCTGGTCATTGTATACGATGGTGAAGAATCCAAAAAACAAACCCTACAACGAATCCACAATCTTTTTCCCCACCCCGATTTTTCTTTGGATGTATTTATTCTTCGGTCTCATGAATTCGACCGGCAAATCAATATCAAAGGTACTTTAGGACATGAAGCTTATCAAACAGGGATTGTAATTTATGAATGATGAATATTTAGAAGTTAAACGTTGGATAGAGAAAGTAAATTAAAATTCCACCCAAGGAGGATTCATCATGAAGAATTTTGTTAGGTTCACTCTTGCCGCTATTGTACTGGTTTTTATTTCTATTCCATCTGCACTTTGTGCGGAATGGGAACTGGTTTGGTCTGAAGAGTTTGATTATGAGGGGCTGCCGAACCCAGAAATCTGGAGTTATGAAGAAGGTTTTATTCGCAACAATGAGAAGCAATATTATACCAAAGAGCGGGCTGAAAATGCGCGGGTGCAAGATGGCCATTTGATTATTACATCGCGTAAAGAAGACTACAAAAACGCCGATTATACTTCTGCCAGCATACACACCTGGCACAAAAAACA
>CAZEZQ010000087.1:0-11401 GCA_964516245.1 uncultured bacterium
TGTTTGCCATAATCAATCCCCTTACTATATATTATTGTACTTTTCGAAAAAGTATTGGAATGTTGGATGAACGGTTCTCAGAATTCAAATTGGTCATTCGTGGCAAAACAAACGGCCGATCGATATCGGGATGAGAACCAATGTGGGCCGAGAATGAAAACGCTTCTTCGAGAATTTCTTTCGTATACACTTCCGTTGGATGTCCACACGCAATCACCCGGCCATATTTCATCACCACGATGCGATCGGCGAACAATGAGGCCACATTCAAGTCATGGGCAATTAACAAGATTCCGGTTTGATTGCGTACAAAGTCTTTCAGTTTCGCCAACATTTCATATTGATGATGAATATCTAAACTCGACGTCGGTTCGTCTAGCAATAGGTAGCGATTGGGGTAGGGTTCGGGGCTCCAAATTTGAGCCAACACCCGCGCCAAGTGAACCCGCTGTTTTTCACCACCCGATAAGGTGGTGTAGTCGCGATTCAAAAGGTGATTGATTTGCGTGAAGTCGATGGCCTGATTCACAATGTTGCAGTTAGAAGATGAAGAGCAGCTTTCCAAATGAGGCGCCCGGCCCATTTCAACCACTTCTTGCGCAGAGAATGAAAAATTCAATGCCGAATGTTGCGGCATCACCGCTCTGCGCCGGGCGATATTTCGAGGGCAGTACGAAGTAAGAGGGGTATTGTCCAATAACACTTCACCCTGCTGGGCGTGCAAATCACCCGCAATCACTTTTAATAAAGTAGTTTTACCAGCACCGTTGGCCCCTACCAACACCACCATTTCTCCTGTCTGAACTGTGAGAGACACGTTGTTCAATAGACTGTTTCCATTTATAGAAAGATGAAGATTGTTAGCGTGAATCATACAAAACCTAACCAAAGTTTATTGATTTTTTGTAGGGGCGGGCTTGAAACCCGCCCCTACAAAAAATCTATTTGAAATTCCTTTTCTTACAATCGAACATTCCGTTTTTGCTTCACCAAAAGATACAAGAAAAATGGAGAACCTAACAAACTGGTCACCAAGCCGATGGGCAATTCGGTAGGCGCGACGATGGTTCGTGCAATCACATCCGCAAGCAGCAACAAAATTCCACCCAGCAGCGCGCTGGCTGGTAAAAGCAATCGATTGTCGGGGCCGAAACTCAGCCGTAGCAAGTGCGGCACGACCAATCCAACAAAACCGATGATTCCGCAAAGCGAAACTGTAGCGCCTACGCCTAGCGCAACCAGGGCGATCAACAACCATTTCATCTTCTGCACATGAACACCCAAATGCCGGGCCTCGTGTTCGCCCAATAAATAGAGGTTGAGGGCATGTCCATACCACAAAATGGCGAAGATGGCTGCAAGAATAAAAGGGATCGTAGGCAATAAGGTGTTCCACATCGCCCCGCCCAAACTACCGAACATCCAAAACAGAATGGCGCGGACTTGTTGGTCATCGCCGGCGAAAATAAACAACCCAATTCCCGCCGCCGCCAATGCATTCACAGCGATTCCCGCCAATAGCATCATCGACATATCGGTGCGCGATTCTTTGGTCGCTAACAAGTAAACAAAAACGGTAATAACGATCCCACCAAGAAAAGCGCTGAAAGGCGTTACGAATACCATTGCGCCCTCGCCAACCCAAGCCGCAATAAATCCACTAAAAAAGATAGTCGCAACCGCCGCCAGCGAGCCTCCGCTTGAAACGCCCACCAAAGCGGGCTCCGCCAGGGGATTGCGAAACAATCCCTGCAGCACGGCCCCGCAAACAGCCAAACAGGCGCCTACCAACACCCCCAACAAGAGGCGCGGCATTCGGATATTGAACAAAACGCTTTCGTGATATGTAGGGATATCTACTGAAGCAGCCCACCCAAGGCGGTGGAAGAAAATGGACAAAATGTCATAGGGTTGAATTGGCACAGCGCCAACACCCAAACAAACCACCATCGTGATCAATAAGACGATCGCCAAAACCGGTATGCAAAACGGCTTACAAGAAATTTGAGCCCTTTGAAATGAAGCCGTTGATTGTTTGATTGTTGAGCGGCTAGTCATTAATGTGATGCGTTCTTTTTCTTGGTTGTGAGCAATTCTTTTGGTATTGAATATTCAGGGTGAATCTGGTCGGCCAATTCGGCTGCGGCCTGCAAGTATAGAGGGCCAAACATCAACAAATATTGGCTGTTCATCACAATGATCTGATCGTGCTTCACTGCCGGTGTGTTTTGCAGTTCCGGCATAGAGGCAATGGCCTCTTTTCCACCCATTTGAGAAGCGCCATGGGAGGGCAGCAAGATCACATCGGGCTGCGCTTTCATAGCGGCTTCGATCGATATCGCCTTATATCCCACAAAACCACTTAGCGCATTTTGTCCACCCGCTAGGCGAATCATCACATCAGCGCTGGTTTCTTCTCCCGCGGCCATCAACGCCCCTCGTTGGACATTCATGAATGAGATGATTTTGGGGGAAGACTCAATGTTCTGAAGGGAATGATACAAGATTTTTCTTTGTGTAGATAATTCTTCGATAAGGCGTTCACCTTCAGTCGATTTTTGAACTGCTTGGGCGATTAACTTGATTTTCTCTTTCACCGATTCAAACGTATAACCTTTGCACACCAAGACCAATGGTGCGCCAGTATTGCGAAGATGTTTGATTGTCGTGGGCGGGCCTGAGGTTTCAGTAGCGAGCACCAACGAAGGGTTCATTGCCAGCACGCCTTCAGGTGATAAAGTTCGCATATACCCCACACTGGGCAACTGCATCACGGATGGGGGATGCGTGCTGGTGTCGTCACGGGCGATGAGATTTTCTTCAGCGCCCAAAGCGTAAATGATCTCGGTGACGTCGCCGCCAATGGAAACAATGCGCGATGGATCGTGAATCTCTACTGTCTGACCAGAGGCGTCGCGAACCGTAACCGCGTCGCCAAATACTCCTGTTGGGATCAGCAAAAATACATGAAATAGAACAAATTGAATTCGTTTCACAAATGAAAACTCCTAAAAAAACTTGTTTCTTCTTGTTTTTTATCTTAAAAGCGGCAGTTTCTTCACCGTCTTCCTGGGTAAATCATTGTCTAAAATCCACTTTACTATCCACTCACCACTGTTTTCAGGTTTATCGCTTGTGATGCGATGCGTTGATGCTTCGCTTAAAAATTTCCCCACCGCTGATCACGCCATTGGATGGGTGATATTCATACCAGGTAGGTTTAACAAATCCTCTGGGGTAATAGTAATAAGGGTAAAGCAGTCGATGGTCGGGCCCAGTGCTGGCCAGGCTCCATGTGAAAGCGAAATTATTGTCATCCATCACCGTAGCGCCGCCGTTTTCTGCATCGCCGCGATTGTAGATATACATGCGGTTTTCATAGCGATGCGCCTCTTCTTCCGAAAACATGAAAGAAGACTTCATGGGTTGAAATGGATCGGTCGGGAGAATATTCATATACGCAATAGGCGAGGTTAAAGGGCGCAGGCGATCGAAATAACTGGGTTCAAACGGCCCTTGCGCCGGTGGAACGGTTTGATGATCGAGTCGATACAATTCAATCGCATCGCGAAGCGCTTTCTGTTCGCTCTTCACTTGAGCCACTTTTGAGCGGATCAGGGCGTCGGAAAAGTGAGGGACCGCAATCGAGGTTAACACCCCGATCACGGCCACTACAACGAGCAATTCAATCAATGTAAACGCTTGATGAGCGTGCTTCATGTTGGTAGTCCAATTTGTTTAATAGTGGGTCCAATTCTTAACCGATGAGGTTTGGGCCAGTCCTTGCAGCAAAAAGCGGCCAAATGAGGGTTGATCAAACGAGGGGACCGTTTCCACCATCACGTAGTAGATTAAGTTTTTTTCGGCGGTGAACGTGATAGAAGAAAGCCGATTCTCTTCACTAATGTCATTGCTGCAACTCATTTCTGCCACTTGATGGGTGGTAACATTGTATGCATGCAAAACAAGAGCAGTGTCTACTAATGGACTTTCTTCCTTCGAGGGCAATACATTCAAGGTATATTCCGCTCCCGGCGTAACGGCAGGGAGGCGATACCAGATTTCAGACCCGGTAAGGTCGCCGACGCCTGGGCCGTGCCCGGTTCCTTCATCGGCTGGTTTTACACAAGAACTGTCTTCCAAGTTTTCATTGACTGTGGTGTCACCTACAATTTCAAAGTTCCAACCTTCATCCACCAGGCTAATCGAGTCATTCAATGTGTTGCCTTGCGGACTGCCAACAAATTCAATACGTAAGCGAACAGAATTTTCGGTGCTGCCGACAAAAAAGTCTTCCCAAACAATGAGATAGGTTGTTTCCGCTTCGAGTGAAACCGGCAGAATCGAATCGCCAATGATGCTGTTGGCGGTTCCGATCTCGGTTGGTTCCTCGCCACAGTTTCCAGACCAAACACCAATGCCCCCGAAACCTCTCTCGAAATCATGATCGGGGATGGGAGCAAAATCACCCTTGGTGGCGAAGTTGGTAAAAATGTAAGTTCCAGATTCGCCTGGCGTAAACAACCAATATCCATCATGCCCACCGGGCCGGCTGATGGCGTCCGCCGCCGATCCGCGAAAGTCTCCCGTATCGGTCGCCATGGTGGTGTCGAAAGTTTGCTGGTAGGGGAGATCAGCACCGGTGATGACGTATGGAAAGCCGGAGGTGATTTCATCTCCATCGCAGGTGTTGGCGATCGGAGGGTAAGTATCTTCTTGCAAAAGTTTGATCGATCCTTGTTTGGATGATCCGTTGTTTATGAAAACGGTTTCACCGCTGGGATAAATCACTTTGGCTAAAACATTTTCGAGAAGAGCGGGATGCTCTTCTACGCTTTCAACACCATACTGTTCAAACAAATAATCCAAAATGGGCAAATCATCCGCGCTGGTAATCACACAAAAGCCGCTTGGATCAACAGGCGAATATTTGTAAGTGGGCTGGGATTTCGCGTGGACCATTACAGCACCAAATATCAAAGCGCTAATGCAAAAAACGACTAGTTTTAACTTCATGAGACTGTCACTCCTTCAAATGATTGTGAATGTTTTCGCCAAGCGCCCTTTTTCTATCGCTAAATATAAAAAAGCGCAACTCGGCTGTGTGCTCTATCAAGCCAAGTTGCGCTTCCACTTTCTGATCTAATACTCAGAACGCCAAACGCCCCTCATTGTTTTTTTACATGTGAATCGTCAGATTGTTTACTGCAAGATGAACATGCAAATCAATGCGAATGCTTTACACCTAAAAAGACAGGTTGCATTAATTATGATAAGCATACAAAGCAAGAGTTGGGTTGTCAACTCATCTAAAACATTTTCGTGTTAAAAAATGGTGAGGTCAATATAAAAATTATATTGCATTTATTTCACATCTTTATCTTGGCTCATTGGGTTGCATTGTAAGAATGTGCGAATTTTTGGCAAACAAACCAAAAAAAATCATAAGTAAAAATAGGAGTATGCTATGAAATCATCTAGAGGTTTTCACGCTCATCGAACTGTTAATCCTTGCCGCCATCATTGGGATCTGATCGGCGATCGCCGTGCCCAATTATCTTCAGGTTCAACTGTACACCAAAGTCAGCGCCTCGTATGGGGTTATGAAGGCGTTGGGAACCGCGCTCGAGATGTACGCCATTGATAACAATAAGTATCCGCTGCAAGCAGGTGTCGGGGTTTCAGGCAAAGTGGTATACTCCCACGGAAATCCCAAATTCAACAGTAAACGCCACAAAATTGATTGGGCCTTCGTAAACCACACCGATCACCTATATCGCATCTCTACCCAGCGATCGCTTTTTTAGAATTGGTTTCAGCGAAGAAGAACCATTGCAAAAAGAGGAATCGAACTACTACTTTTACAGAAACTTTCCCCAGTCAGTAGCGTGGATGAAAAAAGCAAAAGGCGTGGGCGCCAAAGGGAAAACGTTGTTTTTACCATGTCGCGGCGCGTCATGAGCTTGATAAACACCTTAGATATATCGTAAAAAAAGTATTCAACAATATAACTTTATTGAAATCTCCCTATGAATAAACTTTCAACTTTGTTCGATTCTCCGCAAGGTGATCCTCAGTTTCGACCCCAACTTCATCCCAATTGGGTGAATGAACCCAATTGGGATTTAAATGTAGAATAAACGACACTCTACTTTTGGCGCCCAAACTACACTGACAGCCCGCCAACTTACGTTTGTCACTGCGGGATGGGTTTTGGAAACGTTTGGGCTGCGTCGCTTTCGCCCATGTACATGTCTAAGAAACCACAATTTCTGATTGTTTAAAAGTGAATCAAAAGTCCCCTCACCCTCACCTTATCCCTATCCCTTTCCCAGTAGGAGAGGGGATTGTCAACGACCTCTATGGATAAGTCATTCCTATGAAAAATTCCTTCTAATATTGCCTTCGCTTACTCAAAACTCCATCTTGTGATACTGTTGAATCATAAAATCAGGTTTGAAAACGCATTTGTTTCATCAACAAGGAGGAAAGAACCAATGGAAAACAAAATTTCACGCCGCAATGCCATCAAAACCTCAGCGGGCGCACTCGCCGCAGCGCCGATGTTTGTTTCACTGAATGTGTTCGGCGCCAACGACACCATTCAAATGGGGCTGATCGGTTCGGGTGGCCGCGGCCGTTCGGTGATGAACATGCACCAACGCCACGACTTCATCAAATTCGTTGCCATTTGCGATGTGGCGAAGCCGCGCATTGAAGCTGGAGTCCGCGATGCCAAGCGCAACAACGATGGAAAAATTGATACCTACCGCGACTTTCGTAACCTGTTAGACCGCGATGACATTGACGCGGTTGTAATCGGTACCCCCGAGCATCAGCACTGCCGCCAAATGGTCGCCGCCGTGCAAGCCGGCAAAGATGTATACTGCGAAAAACCCATGTCGCACTCGATCGAAGAAGGCGCCTGGGCGGTTCGCGAAGTCAACAAAACCAACCAAGTGGTGCAGATCGGCATGCAGCGCCGCAGCGCCCCCCTCATTCACGAAGGACTGAAGGTGATTCAATCCGGCGACTTGGGCGATATCACTTTCGTCAAAGCGCAATGGAACTGGAATGCTTCCGGCCCGCAAAACAATTCCCCACTTGGATTCGAAATCGATTGGGACCGTTTCCAATGGCCACACACCGATATTGAATTCCAACCCAAATACGTCCGCAACTGGCGCGTGTTCTGGCCCTTTTCTGGCGGCATCTCCAACGATCAGGGAACCCACATCATGGATGTCGTGCAGTGGTATACGGGCCAGGTGACTCCACTCCAAGCGGATGCATTCGGCTATATCAAGAAAATGAAAGGCGCCGATACGCCGGACATCTTCACCGCCACCTGGCAATACCCCAAATTCGTAGCCCATTGGACGATCAACTACACCAGCAATTATTACGACTGGTGGCACATTGAGTTCCAAGGGGTGAATGGAACCATGCACCTGCACAGGCGTGGCTTCCAGGTGTATATGGACAAAGACAAACCAGACAACAGCGATTTCCCCGGCGAACCAGCGGTCGACCACAAAGGCGACCTGCCCAGCCAACCGCATGTCGACAACTTCGTCGAGTGCATGAAAACCCGCAACCGCAAAACCAATGCCCCGGTCGAAATCGGCCACGAAGCCATCTGCGGCCCCCACTTGGCCAACCTGGCCTACCGCAACGGCAAGCGCGCCAAACTGAATCCCGAAGCAACTGAAGCGACAGTGTGAATCTCTTTTAATAGAATTAATGTCAGACAGTGCAAAATGCCTCCATTTTTGGAGGCATTTTAATGCTATGAATACCCATCTATAATGACTGGCAAAATTACATTCTGATTGAGAAGAATACTGTCTTGAACAATTAATATGTTTTTGCTATTGTTTCTTAGTAAACCGTTTAATTTTTAACTTCGATTGGATCAACTATGTCCGAACTTAACCAACCTCATGACCGTTTTTTTAGCAAAGCCTTCTCGAATATGGAGACTGTGGAAGATGTTTTAATTCATCACATTACCCCCATTGCCGAATATTTTGTGCCAGGCACGGTGGAAAATTGCAATATCAAGTTTGTGAGTTCAGAATTGGAGAAGTATTACTCAGATTTGCTGCTCATGGCAAAATTGAAAGATGGAATAACGGCATATATCTATTTTCTAATCGAGCATAAAAGTTTCCACAAAAAAGATGTTGCTTTTGATTTGTTGGGATATTTGATGCAAATCTGGGACAATGTGAGAGAAGAAGGGAAGCCTCTGCCCTGCATCTTTCCAGTGGTAATTTATCATGGAAAACACAGATGGACTTCAAAAAACGATTTTGCTTCACTGGTCCATTATCCAAAAGGAATAGAAAAATATATTCCAAATTTCGAATATTTCTTATTTGATTTATCCCAATATGACGATGAAGAAATCAAGGGAAAAATTCTAACTCGGGCGAGTTTGTTGCTGCTGAAGCATGTTTATACTCAAGACTTCGGAGAGCGTTTTCTGCGAATCTGCAAACTGATCGGGGAATTGAGAGACGAAAAAACTGCTTTGGAATTTATGCGCAGTGTATTAGAATATGTATTGAATGCCAGTGATAAAATTTCAAAAGATCAACTCAAGGAAGGAGTGAAATACGCCCTTCCTCAGTATGGAGAAGAGATAATGCCAACGCTTGCAGAACAATTTCGACAAGAAGGCCGGCAAGAAGGCCGGCAAGAAGCGCGGGTTGAGGGATTTCGTCTGGTGTTGGAAGTGAAATATGGGGCTGAGGGTTTGGATTTTTATGAGCGTATGAAGGATGTTGTCTCAATGGATACTTTGGACGCACTTGAAGAAGCGATTCGGAAAGATGCTTCAATTGATCAATTAGAGCAGATTTTGAAGGAGAATCACAAGTAAAACCGTAATTTATCCCATAAAATGCAACAATCTCCCCAACGTCTGCGGTGCTTGTTCTTCTTTATATTGTAGGCAATTAACAACTTCCAATAAATAATTTAGAGAGGTGTATTAGGATTGCGCCGTAACGCAAAACCGCTATACTATGCTTTCGCCTAATTGGGACACAAACATTTTTGGAGGATAATGATGTACGCGATTGTACGAACCGGAGGCAAACAATACCAAGTCTCCCCCGGCTCCATTATTGCTGTTGAAAAATTGAATGCCGAAGCAGGGCAAGATATTACATTGGATGAAGTGCTTTTAATCAACGACGGTGAAAATGTTGTGGTAGGCAAACCGACCATTGAAGGCGGTTCTGTCACAGCCAAAGTGATCGGGCAAGAAAAAGCCAAAAAGATCAAAGTCTTCAAATTCAAACGGCGCAAACAATATCGAAAGATGCAAGGCCATCGCCAGCAACACACCCGCATTCGCATTCAAGATATTCTCGGACATTCATCTGCTGAAACAGTAACTGCAAGTGAACCACAGCAAGAAATTCCGTCTGAACCAGAAACCAGCGTAGAGAATATAACCAATACAGAATCAACCACCGAAATGGAATCTTAAACACATTAATTTATAAAAATTGTAGGATGAGCTTCAGCCCACCAACAAGCCGTAGAGAAAATCTCTACGGCTTTGTTTATCTATTTCCATCATTTCTTCGGCCCAATCATCTCTTCCGGCCGTACATACTGGTCAAATTCTTCTTCGGTTAAATAACCCAATGCAACCGCCGCTTCTTTCAAGCGGGTGCCGTCATGGTGCGCTTTGTGGGCAATCTCGGCGGCTTTTTCATAACCAATATGTGTGTTCAATGCCGTTACCAACATCAACGAACCATACAAATTCTTCTCGATATTCTCCACATGCGCTTCGATGCCCACCGCGCATTTGTCGTTAAACGACTGGCAGCCATCCGCCAGCAGCCGGACCGATTGCAGCAGATTGTAGATCATCAGCGGCTTAAACACATTAAGTTGAAAATTTCCACTCGCCCCGGCAAATCCAATGGCGGCATCGTTGCCCATCACCTGCACCGCCAATTGTGTCATTGCTTCACATTGGGTGGGGTTCACTTTGCCCGGCATTATGCTTGAACCAGGCTCGTTTTCGGGGATCTTCAACTCACCAATACCACAACGCGGGCCGGAGGCGTAAAAGCGGATATCGTTAGCGATCTTAAACAGTGATGCGGCCAAGGTTTTCAGCGCTCCGCTGGTTTCCACTATCGCGTCATGCGCCGAAAGGCCTTCAAATTTGTTTTCGCCGCTGGCGAATGGATGGCCGGTGAGGGCCGCGATTTTCTCCGCCACTTTTTCGGCAAAGCCAACGGGTGTGTTCAATCCAGTCCCTACTGCGGTGCCGCCTAGGGCCAATTCGAACAAATGCGGCATACAGTTTTCAATACGCTTGAGACCGTGCTTCAATTGCGTAACATACCCCGAAAATTCCTGCGCCAAGGTAAGCGGTGTGGCATCCATCAAGTGGGTTCGGCCAATTTTAATGATGCCTTCAAACTGTTTGACCTTTCCTTCGAAAGTCTTCATCAATTGGCTCACTTTGGGGATCAGCAGCTCGTTTATTTCCAGTACAGCAGCGATGTGCATTGCCGTGGGGAAAGTATCGTTGGAAGATTGCGATTTGTTGACATCGTCGTTGGGATGGATCGGCTTTTTGCTTCCCAACTCACTGCCTACGATTTGGTTGGCGCGGTTGGAGATCACCTCATTGACATTCATATTGGTTTGCGTACCACTGCCGGTTTGCCACACCGAGAGCGGGAAATGCTGGTTGAGTTTGCCTTGGATCACTTCATCGGCCGCCTGTACGATCAAGTCTTTTTTGTCATCCGGTAACACCCCCAGCTCATTGTTCACCAGTGCGCAGGCTTTTTTCAATATGCCAAACGCTTTGATGATTTCCGGCGGCATCTTTTCCTTGCCAATATCAAAATTCATCAGCGAACGCGCCGACTGCGCCCCATACAACGCCTCGGCAGGAACTTGCATTTCGCCCATAGTATCGCGTTCCGTGCGGGTGCTCATGTTGGTCTCCTTGCGTGGATATGAATAGATTTACTTCAGTTTATCCACATCATTTAAACTACAAAATACCAGTAGAAGAGATCATTGAAATTTTGAAATTCCAATATGAATCACTTGCTCTTAGGAAGTGTTCAAGTAACCGGTTTGAATAATCTTAAGGTGAAAATTTATTTGTTCACATCTATGGGGAAAATTTCAGGGGATAAATGGTTTTAGTTGAATTGCCGGAAGCGATGGGTAAATGGCATTGATGCGCACAACAATTCAACCGTTTATTTGCACGATACAATTGTCGAAGGCGGGAAAAGAGAGAGGGGAAAAGCAACCGGGAACAGATGGAGTTCCCATCTCTTTGGTTGAGAACTCTTATGAAACACTTTTGTAAGTGCTGAGATTTGAATTGGTTATGCATACTTTT
>CAZEZQ010000088.1:0-11381 GCA_964516245.1 uncultured bacterium
TTCGCTTTTGCTGCATGCTGCCATCGGCGCTGGGTTTCTGCGCTTGTTTGTACGCCTGCCGTTGTTACTCGAAATGGTTATATCGATATTTATTGGAATTGGGCTTTCTAACTTCTTGATGGAATTTCCCGCCATCTTTTTCTGGCTCAATCCATTCACGGTTTGGATGGTATTGCTTCTTCAAATCGGGCTTTTGTGGTGGGCGAAACTTCAATTCGGTTGGGCGGCCAAAGGGCCGTTAATCAATGCCAAACCGGTTGATGCGGGGATCACAAAGTTCGTGTATTGGCTCTCGTTTGCCATACTGGCTTTGATCACTCTATTCACCTTTTACCATGCTTTGTTCTTCCCGGTCGATTATTGGGATGCGCTCATTTTGTATGTTAATTTTGCCGAGATGACCTATGAGCAAGGTGGCTTTCCTATTTTATATTGCCTGCAAGTCGGTTTGGGCTTGGGCGCCAATTACCCTCATTTGTATCCTTTGTTTCAATCGGTCACCGCATTTTTGTTTCATCATTGGTCTACCCTGTTTGGGCAATTCATGCCTCCGCTCGCCAGTGTCGGTTGTATGGTGGTGCTTTATTACTTGATTCTCCATCAATTCCGCAGTCATCTGATCGCTATTTTGTCGGTTCTCGCCTTTCGGCAAATCGCTTATGTTTCTTCGTATTTGATTTGGGCTTCTGATTACGCCTTAGTTATGCAATACACCTGCATCTACCTCTTCTTCTTGTCTTGGTTTACACGTGAACAAAATACGCGCAGCCTGCAGCCGCTATTATGCACATCCGCGATTTTCCCCCATATCAACTACTTGGGGTGGATCGTCTGGCCCGTCAGCGGGCTAGCGTTGCTGTACAGTTTGTATCAAAACAAATGGCGCAATTTCAAGCCCATTTTCATTTCATCTTTCATCTGGTTTCTCCTCGCGCTGACCTGGTATATTCGCAATTGGATCGTTACCGGCAACCCGGTCTATGCCTTCTTCCCCGAAATTTTTGGCGGGCAAAACATCAATTTGGAAGTACTCGAATCCTGCCGCAACGAATGGGTAAGCCATGGCTTCGGCGCATACCATCTGGGCCAAACCATATTCGAACGTTTTCTTAATACACCGGCTTTGTTGAGAGACGATTACCGCTTCGCCCCAGTGGTGATTGGCTTGATGTTACCCGCGTTGGTGTTGGGATGGAAAAAATACAATCCGTTTTATCTGTTCAGCGGTCTATTATTTCTGCTCTATGTCTATTACGAATATTTCATCTCGGGATTCTACTTTTACCACATCCTGGCAGTGTTCCCTATATTATCTCTTTTTACTGCCCGTTTTTTGGATCAAATCCCCGGCAAGAAGTTGCCTCTGCTGTTTGGATTCAGTTTGATAATATCCGGCATCGTTCCCGGTCTCTCATACAACATTATGGGGACCAAATTGCCCAATCCCTATTTGCCCTTACTCGGCAAACCGGGCATAGGCCCCATGCAATATTACCATTACCGCTTCACTGAAATCGCTCCGGTATGGCGCTACATCAACAACAACTTGCCCGAGGATACCAAAATTTTAACCCACGATAACCGCTATTTGGTCTACCGAGATGATATCCAATTTATTCATCTCGACGATTGCGGTCTTACCCCCAAATACGGCGAGCCCTATCCGCAAATTCATTCATATTTGATAGAAAATGGGGTGGAGTATTATCTGAAAATTCCAGATGAAGAAACCCACCCCATCACCATCCAGCTGGGCCACCGCTCCTATTTGAGCAATCCCAACTATTTCAACAAAATGATTGAAAATGGAAATATCGTGTTATACCAACTGCTATCATCTGATTAAAATCTAATAGATTCTTACTTGTGAATTGTGAGAATTTGTCTATCAGATTTTCAAGTTAAATTAAATCAATGGGAAATGAGTTTATGGGGAGGGCGAGGTTGCAAATGCGCCTTGGCGTGCTCCCGCCGAGCCGGTTTCACACACCTGCGGCTCGTTCGCCGCGGCGAATTCGCCCTCCCAGTGGATATTATTTTTACAAAAATATCATATATTTTTGGTTAGACTTAATATAAAAATTTCAATTTTGTGTATTACAATCACACAAAAATACAAATTTCAATAATTATTATTTAGTTAATAAAGCTATTAAATTAACAATTTTTGCTTTATGAATTCATTGCAAAATATTTGCACGTGAAATTCTTATTATTTATAAATTGATTACAAACAGATATTTAGAGCCAGTTGTGTGTTGTGATTATCGAGAAATTTCAATAATTAAGTAAAGATTCCCTTCCTTTTGTTTTTTATTTGCGTTATATTTTTTCAATTCTCAATTAAAAATACAATATATTCAACTTGCAAATTTATACATTCATTCCATACTCCAGTAATGTACATTTTAATCTTTTTTACAATTTATTCAATTATAAATTTATAAATTGATGGAGTTTAACAATCTAGATGAATTCAATTTCAATGGATTTAAAGTCGATTCGATTCAGTAATGCGAATATCCATCCCTCTATACCGCAATACGGAAAGTTAGATTTTTGGTTAACAATATTGACATTATTCTATGATACTGAAAGATATACTAGGAAACAGTTCATATTTGTTTGCATCTAGTAATCGAAAGTCGATGGAATGATGTCTCTATCATTTTATAAATGGAGGAGAAAATGGTGTCAATTGTTTCCAAGCAAACCTTTTGCTTAAAAGACGCTCCTATTGCCATTATAGGAATGTCTTCTATGATGCCAATTTCCCAAAATTTGCAAGAATTTTGGGACAATATTCTGAACGAAGCAGATTGCATAACGGATGTTCCAAATTCACGATGGGCAGTAGAAGACTATTTTGATCCAGATCCTTCTGCAATCGATAAGACCTATTGCCGACGCGGTGGCTTTCTTCCGGACATTGAATTTGATCCTACCGAATTTGGTTTGCCACCAAACATTTTGGAAGTCACCGATATTTCGCAGTTATTGGCTTTGATAACAGCTCGAGATGCATTTGCGCACGCCGGGTATCTCAATCATCCTTCATTCAATACCGATCGTACAGGTGTCATCTTGGGCACTACAGGTGCAAAACAACTCACAGTTCCATTGACAGTTCGATTGCAATACCCCATTTGGGATCGCGTTCTTAAACAGTATGGAATTAACGATGTCGACCGCACAAAAATAATTGATGCCATGAAAGCCCAATACATCGATTGGAAGGAGAATTCTTTTCCCGGTTTGTTGGGAAACGTTGTCGCAGGCCGAATTGCCAACCGGTTCAATTTGGGAGGAACCAATTGCATCGTGGATGCGGCATGTGCATCCTCATTAAGCGCTATACAGATGTCTATCAGCCAGTTGATAGAAGGTCGATGCGACATGATGTTAACGGGAGGCGTGGATACTGATAACTCAATCTTGCTGTACATGTGCTTTAGCAAAACCCCCGCATTTTCTCAGCAGCAACAAACTCGACCTTTTGATGAGAATTCTGATGGAATTTTGATTGGTGAAGGAATTGGAATGTTGGTTTTGAAACGCTTGGACGATGCCGAGCGGGACAATGACACCATTTATGCCATCATTCGAGGAATTGGATCATCAAGTGATGGACGATCAAAAAGTATCTATGCACCTTTGCCCGAAGGCCAATTCAAAGCATTGACCCGTGCCTATGAAGATGCAGGTTTTCCTTTCCATCAAACGGCATTGATTGAAACGCATGGCACCGGCACTGTGGCGGGCGATTTATGTGAAATCACGGCTTTAAAGCATGTTTATGAAGATTCCGTATCCACTCATCCCACAGATTTGCCCAACCGTCCACATATCGCCATTGGCAGCATCAAATCTCAAATTGGCCATACCAAGGCAACGGCCGGCGCCGCAGGTTTAATCAAAGCGGCTTTGGCGCTGCATGAAAGAGTATTGCCAGCCACGATCAACGTCACGAAACCCAATCCAAAATTTGGGCTGGAACATTCAAACTTTTATATCAATAGCGAAACAAGACCTTGGTTTGCGAGCCAACACAAGAAAATACGAAGAGCCGGTCTGAGTTCTTTTGGATTCGGAGGGACCAATTTTCATGTTGTACTTGAAGAATATCCTACTCCTCTCTCAAAGTACAAAAGAATACAACCCAAACCGTATTCCATCTTTCTTCAAGAGTCTGATCTCAACTCTTTAAAAAATTCCTGCCAGCAATGGATTGATTCACTCTCTCAACCAGATGCGAATGCATGGAAGAGGCTGGCCGAACAAAGTGCACAAACCATTGCGAACCCAAAACAAGTGAGACTCGGTTTTCTAGCGCAAACGGCGGAAGAAGCGTTGGAGAAATTTCAGAAATTTTTGCAAAAACCATCGAACTCTCAACATGGCGATGTCGCAAAAGATACAGACATTTTCTTGTCCACTACATTATTTGAAACCCCTCCCCTGGTTGCTGCCTTGTTTCCCGGCCAAGGTTCACAGTATTTGAATATGGGAAAAGAACTCACAATCAATTTTCCTGAAGTCATGAAATGTTTCGAAGACATCAATACCCTATTTGATAATTCAGGCAGAGAACCCATAACGGATGTTGTGTATCCCATTCCTTCTTTCGATCAACAAACAAGAGATCGGCAACTTAATGAATTGATGAAAACGCAAAACACACAACCTGCCATTGGAGCCTTATCCGCTGGGATGTATCAGGTTTTGAAACAGGCTGGATTCCAACCGGCAGGTGTTGCAGGCCATAGTTTTGGTGAATTGACCGCGTTGTGGGCAGCGGGTATGATCTCCGAAAGCGATTTTCATTGTTTGGCCAAACTCCGAGGAGAGGTGATGGCCAGGGCAACCAATTCTTCTACAGATACGGGGCGGATGCTGGCGATCCAAAGCAAGTTCGAAGAGATACAATTGATCGTCGATTCTATCAAAGACCTATGGATTGCTAACATCAATTCCCAAGAACAAATTATCGCGGCAGGTTCTAGCGAAGCGATTCAAGAAATAAAAAACCGTTTGTCTCAGCAATCCATCCGCTATGTCGAAGTACCTGTCGCTGGAGCCTTTCATACTCCAATACTCAACAAGGCCTGCGAAGAATTTGCTGAGAATCTGAATGAACATATGTTTGGGCCGCCGCAAATTCCTGTTTATTCCAATACCAATGCATCCCCTTATTCATCTCATCCCCAAGCCATTCTTGAAACCTTACGTTCTCATATGGTGACCCCTGTACGGTTTCTAGAAATGATTGAAGCCATGTATCAAAATGGGATTCGAATTTTTGTTGAAGTGGGACCCAAAAATATCTTGACAAAACTGATGCAAACGATTTTGAAAGACAAGCCTGTCCAAATCATCACCACTGGCGCACAACCTTCGAGGGATAGCGACCGGCAATTCAGAGAAGCGGCATTGCTGATGCGAGTGTCCGGAATTCCTATGACAGAAATTGATCCCTATTTGCCTGCCATTCCTAAAACCACTTCAACTCGGAAAAAGAATCTTAGTGTTTTGCTCAATGGAAACAATTATGTAAGCCCTCAAAAGCAAGAAGCCGCTTCGCTTGCGCTCGAACAATGCAAACCCTCTCTCGAATCCTTTCATCCTGAGGAGTCAACGATTTCTACAAAGGATTCAACTTTTTCTGAAAAAAGAGACCAAGCAACCGAACCCCCGATTTCATTGACAGCCCCTCTACAAGACAAATCAATTCCAGAAAGTAAACAAAGGGAAGTTATGGCGATGCAGAATCAAAGAGAGTTAACCAATCAACAATCATCTGTACAAATAGACTCGCATGAGCCTGTATATACAGCTATCGGTCACATTCACCAAATTCAGCAACAGACAATAGAAACGCATAAAAATTACTTGCAAAACCAGTCTGAATACATAAACCTCATGAAACAGTTAATGCAGCAGCAACATCAATTTCTTGAAAGCGGGTGTCAAAGCCATGAACAAGTAGAAGCCTTCCGCATTGCCAGCGAGGGATTGGTTCAATCGTTCCATCGGTTTCATGACAATCAATTGGAAACTCAACATGTTCACAAGCAGTATCTACAAAATCAACTTTCACACAGTGAATTGTATTATCAACTGGCAAATGGGAATTCGGCTTCGTTCCATACGAATACACGTCACGACAATGACAAAAACGTTATCCCTCGTATGTCTCAGCCTACATTCGAAAGACCGGCGTCTGAAACGATCGACTACTCACCCAAGGTTTCACCCACGTTGCCTGGTCAACAACCAGATAGATTTCCCGACCCGCCTCCTCCAACAAATGGAGATCTCCCCCCTGAAGATTCAAATTCCCTACCATCAGCTGTGACGCAAGAGACGAGTCTGAACATTGACATCCAAGATATTTTGGAAATTGTAAGTGAAAAAACCGGTTATCCAGTCGATCTGATTGAAGTCGATATGGATATGGAAGCTGATTTAGGCATTGATTCCATCAAACGCGTGGAAATTTTAGGTTCTATGCAAGATCGGTTTCCGAACCTACCTGCCATGAATCCAGAAGATTTGGCCGAATTAAAAACGTTGCAAGAAATTTTCGACTACATGAATTCATCCAATCTCACATCGGATGTAGTTCAACATAGACCACAGAATGAAATTAACAATTCAGTAAAAAATCAACACCTGAGCCCTGTAGAACAAGACATTTCGATCCAATCGCAATCAGCATCATCAAGGCCCGAACACGGCCTCAAACAAATCATGATTTCCGTAATCAGCGAAAAAACTGGATATCCGGAAGATATGATCGAGTTGGATATGGATATGGAAGCCGATTTGGGCATTGATTCCATCAAGCGGGTTGAAATCCTGGGCACCATTCAAGATCAAATTCCAGATCTCCCTGCAGTGAATCCAGAAGATTTGGCCGAGCGAAAAACTCTTCAAGAAATAATAGATTACATGTCAAGTGGAGAAACAGAGACGATATGGAGAGAAGACATAACCATTCAAGAAACTCACAATGAGCAATCCAATATTCACAGTTATGAAGTGGGTCTTAGCGAATTGCCCCAGCCCGATTTCTATGAATATGGGGCCAATGCCCAGAAAATTTGTTTGCTGGTTTCGAATGAAACAGTGATTTCAGGGGAGTTAGTCAAGCAATTCAATCAAGATCATTGGTCATTCATTTTACTCAATTACGCGCACGAACATCATAGCCCCTCAGGCGATACCCAGTTTCGATTGAAGAATTTGGATGAAGACGAAATCAAACATTGTCTGCAAGAAATCAAACAAATTCACGGTGGTTTCAATTCGGTTGTATATCTTCACGGCGTCAATTCAAACGAGGATGAGGATTTCAATGATTTTGCCTTTTTGTTAATCAAACATACGATTGGAGAGCTTCAAGCCCAATCCGATAGCATCCGTACCAATTTTGTGTCTGTCACCAAAACCGACGGCCAATTGTCAATTACAGGACAACACGAAAATTATCGTACCAGTGGATTGAATGGAATAATGAAATCCATGCAAAAAGAACATCCTGAGGTGTTCTGGCGTTTGCTTGACGTTGCCTCTTTGTTGTCAGAACACGAAATCGCGAAACAAATCTATAGAGAACTCCACGATACCAACCGGAGTTTAGTCGAAGTTGGCTGGGATGGACAATCGCGGGTGACGTTGGAACCTCAAACATGGGTGCAGGCATCATGAGCCAATCACCGATTACTCAAAACGATGTGTTTATTGTAACCGGTGGGGCCAAGGGGATCACCGCCCGGTGTGCCATGCAAATGGCGAAACAATTCCATTGCTCTTTTGTTTTGGTAGGTCGTTCCAAATTTGACCCCCAATCCATTTTGTGGGACAAACCGTTGGATGAGCGTGAGAAGAAAAGCCGTGTAATCGATTGGTTGAAAACCAAAGATTCCAATCCAACCCTCAAAGATGTTGCCCATTGGGTATCCCATTTTGATTCCAATCTGGAGATTCAACAAACCATTGAAACTCTTCGTTCTTACCACTCTCCGGTGGAATATGTCTGTGTCGACCTTACCGATCCCGACTCTCTTGCTCAAACGCTGCCATCCGTATTGAAATCCATGGGCGCAGTGGCCGGCATCATTCATGGGGCAGGCATTCTGGCAGACAAACCCATTGAAAGAAAAATGTTGCATGATTTTCAAACCGTCTATCAGGCCAAAGTCAATGGATTGCTCAACATTCTTCACTTGGTCTCTATCAAAGATTTGCGATACTTGATCTTATTTTCTTCGGCTGCAGGATTTTACGGAAATGCCGGGCAGTTGGATTATGCTTGTGCCAATGAAGTCTTAAACAAATTTGCTTATGGATTTCAAAAGAATCATCCCCAAGTCAAAGTCATTTCATTCAATTGGGGTCCATGGGATGGTGGAATGGTCAATGCCACTCTAAAACAACACTTTTCACAACAAAATATTCCTTTAATACCACCTGAAGAGGGTTGCCGTATTTTCATTCAAAATGTAACCAACTCTCAAGCAACACAGTTGTTAGTGGGGGGAGGAATGCCCTCCATTCAGCAACCGGTTCAACCGAAACTCCACTCTCATACATTCAAACGCACTTTATACTTACGTCACAATCCATTTCTGTATGACCATGTCATTGGAGGGCGTCCGGTGTTACCAGTCCAATGTGCCGTTGCATGGATGACCAACGCCTGCGAACATCTATACCCGGGTTGGATGACCACCCGCGTAGAAAAGATTCAAGTTTTGAAAGGGATCGTGTTCGAAACCGTTGAAGAAATTGTTTGTTCTGTGCATTTGAATGAAATCCAAAAAAATGATGAGCAGATTGTGTTCGAGGTTCGTATCACTGGGAACAATGAACTGGGAAATCCGATTCATTATTATCAATCGCATGTTGAAATTCGAAGGGAATTTCGTCCTGCTCCCATCTTTGATGAATTTCAATTGCACGAAGATCCTGCGCTGTCTGAATACGATCCCTATGCCAGCAAACACTTGTTTCATGGACCCTCCTTTCAGGGGGTCAAACAAGTTCTCAATTGCAGTGAAAACCACATCACAATCCGGTATCAAAGTTCCATAATCGATAAGAAAACCCAGGGGCAATTCCCCATTCAATCCTTTAACCCATTTGCCGCTGACATCCAGTTTCAGTGTTTAGTAATATGGTGCTGGAATATACATCAATCAGCCAGTTTGCCTCTGCAAGCCGAATGGGGGCAGCAATATCGAACGATTCTCCCCGGTGATTCCGGTTATGTCACATTGCAAATCCTCAAACAGAACGAATACCGTGTCGAAGCCAATATCTATACGCATGATGAAAACGGAACGATTGATACGGAAGTGAAAAATGCATCCATCACTATAAGCAAACAATTAAATCCATTATTTGTACTTTCTAATACATCCAAACAACCGTCACGGTGAATGCGAGAGAAGGAACGCCGGTTATGGAGCCCATTGCAATTGTTGGAATGTCCTGCCTATTTCCCGGAGCCACTACACCAAATCAATTTTGGAAAAATTTGCTCAACGGAACGTACAACATCCGATCCGCAAAACTACAAGATTGGAATGTGGATCCACAATGGTTTTATTCCCAAACGGTTGGAGAACCAGATAAAACCAATTGTTTGAATGCGGGTTTTGTTGATGCGTTTCCACCCACCGAATCTTCGGACTCATCGATTTCCTCACTGGATCCTTTATACCGATGGACTTTGTATGTGGTGAAAAAAGCCCTTCAAGATAGTGGGGATTTCAATCAATCCAATATGGGTCAAAACTGTGGAGCCATCATTGGTTCTTTGAACTTTCCAACCCGCTCCTCTCATGTTGGATTTCAAAAATTGTATATAGCCGAAATCAATCGTTGCTTAGCAGAAGGCCTTCCCGATGCGAACGTGCAAATCCCACATTCTTCAAAAGCAACCAAACTTGATGAATCTGTTATACAAGGTGAATTCCTCTCGACCCTGATCCGTGATACGTTCGGTTTTGAAAAGTCGGTTTTTTGTTTGGACGCCGCCTGTGCTTCTTCGTTGTATGCCATTGATCTGGCTTGTGAATACTTAAATCAAGGTCGTGCCAATACGATGGTGGCAGGAGCCGTTCAAGGTTCAGATCCAATGATCATCCAAATGGGATTTTCCATTTTGCATGCCTTGCCTCCTGATGGAAGTTCTCGGCCATTGGATAAAGAATCTTCAGGGTTACTGCCTTCAGAAGGTGCAGGAATGATCGTACTGAAACGGCATCAAGACGCCATTCGGGATCACGATCGAATCTACGCTGTCATTCGCGGCTCTGGATTGTCAAACGATGGAACCGGAAAATTTTTCTTAACCCCAAACCATCGGGGACAAATCACGGCCCTACAACGGGCCTATCAAAACACGGGAATTCAGCCTGACCAGATTGAATACATTGAATGTCATGCCACCGGAACATCCATTGGTGATGCCACCGAACTCGAAAGCCTTGAGATCTTCTTTCAAGAACAAGCAAAACATCTCAAAGTGGGTTCGGTGAAATCCAATATCGGTCACATGTTAACTTCAGCAGGTATGGTCAGTTTGCTCAAGGTTATTTTGGCCATACAAAACAACCTTATTCCGGGCACCATCCATATCAAAGAACCAAACCAATCTCCCAATGGATTGATTGGAAAAGACAATATTATACAATCTCCGCATCCATGGGAATCCGATAAGCAAGTAGCAGCCATCGATGCATTCGGGTTTGGGGGCACCAACGCTCATTTGATTGTTGAAGCCTATGACAGCCAGAAAAAGATTTTATCACAAAAAGTTCAAAAATCTCATGTGGCCTCTTCGCCATTGCACATTATTGGGATGGGCGCAAATTTCGGAACTTGTGAATCTTTAGAAGCATTCGAACGCGCCATTCGCAGCGGAACCTCCATCACGGAACCATTGCCCCGAACCCGTTGGTTTGGAATGGGTGAAAAACGCGAATCACACCATGGACCTCCCATCGGTGCCTGGATCCAATCGTTTGAAATGGATTTCAAGCGGGCCAAAATTCCACCCTTAGAGCACGATATCCCCACTGCACGACAACTGTTGATGCTAAAGGTTGCCGACCAAGCCATTCAAGACGCCAATCTACCAGAAGGAACCAATACGGCTGTGTTGATTGCCGCTGAAATGGATTTGGAACATCACAAATTCCGCACACGAATCGAATTGTCCCAGCAGTTCAAAGAATTGTTACGCCAAGTTGATTTGAACCAAGATTCACTACAAAAAACGATCAATTCCTTACTGGATTCATTTTCGAAGGCACCGCCAATCAATCGCTTCACAAGTTATATCGGCAACATTGTGGCAAGCCGAATTTCTT
>CAZEZQ010000089.1:0-11372 GCA_964516245.1 uncultured bacterium
ATACTCGCGAAGTGTTTCGCATGATTCGCAAAGCTGTCGACGACCACGGCTTGGTGTTGCGTAATCCTGAACCCTACGTAACTCTATCCAACTTTGGCCCCCACGGATTGGAATTTATTGTGTATTACTGGTGCAATATGAACAAATATGGCAATGTCTTAATTTTGGATAGTGACCTTCGCCATCGCATCTACAGCCTCTTTGACGATGCGGGCATCACCATTGCCCTGCCGCAGCAGGATGTCCACTTCGATCCAGACAAACCGCTTCCAATTAAATTTGTGCGTGAAAAGGAAGCATCCCCGAACGAACCCAACCTGCCAGGCTAACGAATTATTAGGGTAGCACTGGCTTCCAGCCGGTGTATCCCGATTCAGACATGACGATTCGGTAAAAAATACAATCCCGCAATTTGTATTACCAAATCTTGGAGCGCAGGCGTCCGCGCCTGCATCTACATAGAGTGCAGGATCTCTCGCCTGTAACTACATACATTGCAGGCGAGGACGCCTGCGCTCCAAAAATAAACTTTTTGCCGGACTGTCAGACAAAAATATGTGCTTCTTGCGGGTTCATATTCAAAAATATTCACAAATCGTTCATACTTTTCATGACTATTCAAGGGAGGAACATTCTATGTCTACAGTCTTATCACGTAATTTCGATATCCGGGTATTCAAATCAATTTCAGCGATTTTGTTTTCCTGGTGTTTCTTGATGGCGGTGCATGGAACCATGTGCATCAATTCGCACGCCGCAGAGTTTTCAAGCGATTGGCAGAATACCCCCGGCCGTGTCTGGATCGGTCCGGAATATTGGGCCAACCCGATGGAAGACTGGCATGTTAATGATGGCCGGTTGGAGGCTATTCTTGGTGGTGGAGACCGGAATGTTCACCTTTTAACTCATCAAATGGATAAATCTGATCATGATTTCAAAATGAGTGTTCAGTGCGGCTTGCTTGACCGTGGAGTCCAGCCGGGTTCAGTGGGTTTTCGCATTGGCATTCAAGATCAAATTGACGAATACCGCGCCCGCTGCCTGCATGGCAGCGGCATCAATGCGGGGCTTACCCGTGAGGGGACCTTGTTTTTGGGCAATCAGACCCAATCGATTGAAAAAGAAATTTCTTGGGACGGTCTCACCCTGCAATTGTTGGGCAACAAGGATGGTGATGATTACGTATTGAATTTGGCCCTGATTGACCAAACCACTGGAGAGGTTTTGGAATCAATCACAGCAGACAATTTCTCTGCTGAGCGGCTCTATGGCAACATCGCCTTGGTGCAAAACCACTCCCTCAAGCAAGGCCAGAAAAATTCAGACACCTTTTGGTTTCAGGAGTGGAAGATCGAAGGCACGAAAGTGGAAAATCACCCCGAACAAACTTTCGGCCCCATTCTCTGGTCGATGCACACCCTAAGCCGGGGCGTGATGAAAATGACCGCGCAAATGCCTCCCATGGGCATCAACGATTCGCAAACCGTTCAGTTGCAACTGAAACACAATCACGAATGGCAAACCGTCGCCCGCGAAGAGATATTGCCGTTGGCCCGCACCGCTACGTTCCGTCTGGAAAATTGGAATGACGAAGAAGATGTCCCCTATCGCCTGCTCTACAACCTAAAAAACAAAGACGGCAGCGCTGAACCGCATTATTGGTATGGAACCGTACGCCGTGACCCTGTCGACCGCCCTTTGGAGATTGCTGGATTCACCGGCAATACCGATTCCGGCTTCCCCAATCACAATATCGCGAATAATGTTAAGAAACAGGATCCGGATATGCTGTTTTTCTCCGGGGATCAGATTTATGAAAACGTCGGCGGCTATGGCATCTACCGCCAGCCAACCGGCCGGGCGGTTTTGAATTACCTGCGCAAATGGTATCTGCTGGGCTGGGCCTTTGGTGATCTCATGCGTGACCGGGTGACTGTTTGCTTGTCCGACGATCATGACGTCTATCAGGGCAATATCTGGGGCAATGGCGGCAACCCAATCACCATAGCCGAACACGACCGCGGCGGGTATGCCATGCATCCCGATTTCGTGAATGTTGTCAATCAAAGCCTGACTGCTCACCATCCCGATTTTTATGATCCCAACCCCATGAAGCAGGGCATCCAGGTATATTACGGCGATATGCTCTATGGCCGGGTGAGCTTTGCCATTCTGGCCGACCGCGCTTTCAAATCAGGCCCCAAAGGCACAGTGGCCACTTGGGAAGGACGCGCAGATCACGTCAAAAATCCAAACTTTGATCCAGAAACCATCGACAAACCCGGCTTAACTTTGTTGGGAGACCGGCAGTTGGAATTTTTGCGCCATTGGGCGACCGATTGGGAAGGGGCAGACGCCAAGATCGTGCTTTCGCAAACCATCTTCTGCAATCTAGCCAACTATCACGGGGGCAACAAGATGTATTTAGTAGCCGACCTCGATTCCAACGGCTGGCCCCAATCGGGCCGAGAGCGTGCTTTACGGGCCATGCGCAAAGGCTTTGCCTTTCATTATGCCGGTGATCAACACCTGCCCTCAATCGTGCATCATGGCATCGATGAGTTCGGCGATTCGGGCTTTTCGTTCTGTGTGCCCTCAATCGCGGCAGGCTACCCGCGCTCCTGGCTGCCAGACAAAGAAGGCCGCCCTGTGCGCAACCGGCCTGAACCGGGCTTGCCCAACACGGGCCAGTATTTGGACGGACTGCACAACAAAATGACGGTTTATGCCATCGGCAATCCTGAGGAAGAAAACCGGCCTGGACGGTTGAAAACCTTGCATGATAAGTCATCGGGATACGGCATCGTTCGCGTGGATCAAGAAGAACAGACCATCACCATGGAATGCTGGAAACTGCTGGTGGATGTCAGCGATCCCGAACCGGATGACCAGTTCCCCGGCTGGCCCAAAACCATCAGCGTGTTCGACAATTATAGCCGTGACGCCGAAGCCTATCTGCCTGTATTGCAGTTTGTTGGAGTGGAAGACCCGGTGGTTCAAGTGATCGATCAAGAAAACGAAGAAATCGTCTACACCGTTCGGGTGAAAGATGATTCGTTCCGCCCCAAAGTGTTTCATAAGGGTGAATACACAGTGATTGTAAGCCAGCCCGAACTAGGTCTTGAAAGAATTGTGACCGGAGTTGAATCGCTAGCGGAAGATGTGGCGAGAATTATGGAAATTGAATTTTGATTCATAATAATGAAGGAAGGGTCATTCGCCGCAGCGAATGACCCTTCCGATTAGTAGATTTTGTTTTACTCCCGAAACGCAAACTCCCCGTTCTCAACGCTCCAATCCAAACCGAAGAACCCTGCAGCTGCGATGGCGTCATTGCCATTGAGAAAACAATCGGAAGAAACCAACAGGCAATCAGGATACCCGACTCCAGAGGTGAAATACGCCATCGTGTTGGTGGTGTTCAATCCCGGCAAACCAGTTCCACCAACCACCGCAACGCTGGCTTTGGCTTCATTGGGTTTGGGTTGCAAAAACAAGCAGGCATAGTTATCGCTGTTAAAGGTGTGGTCGCCAATGGTGGCCAAGCCGCGTTTGAGTTGTACCGGTGAATCATCAAGCAACTCATCCCAAGCCGCGTTCATATCCGCATGGCCATACAATATCACGCTTCGGCCTTTATATTTGTTTGGATCGAAATCCGTATCAGCTATCATATCAATCGAACCATTACCGCGATAGCCAAACGATTCAGCATCAAAGCGGGCTTTCTCAAACGCCCAAAGGTTTTCGGCTTTTGTGCCTTGGGTGCCATAAACAAAAATCATCCGGTGCTGAAAGGCATTTTTGAATGGACCATAACGGTGGGGACCTTTTTCATCGTGTGAGAATAAATCAATCACTCTCCACTGATCCTCCACTTTCTCCAAATACAATGGGTCAACATCCGGCCATTCCACATCATCCAATTGTGTATCATCAATATGGATATGCAGTGGTTCTCCTGCAATGATATGATCCAAATGCAATGACAATCGGGCCACATTCTCCGTCGTCCCCACAAACCGGCGGTTGTGAGTTTCGAAGCGAATAGAAGCGCGGCTGGGTTTCAAAGTTTCTTGTTGCGCATGAATCGATAGCCAATGGCATTGTGATGAAATTTCCGGGTTCACCGTTACGAAGCTGACGTCGCGAATTTCCTCCTGACTGGGAATACGCCGCTTGGCAAAAAAGTCGAACATAGGCAGCCAATCCACACAATCCGTGCCCCGCTCTTTCGAAATATTCCACCAATGCCCCTTTTCGGGCTCTTCGTGATAGATCACGTGGGGATGAAACTCCTTCAGCCGTTCATACATTTCTTGCGCTTCTGATGCCGGTACCGTTTTGTCTGACCCCCCATGCAATATATAAACACCATGATGTTGATAGTTTTTCAGAAGCGCCAACGTGTCGCTGGGAGCCGCCGAACGCAGCAAAATCTTATCAATGGCATCTTGATCGCCGCTTTCTAACGCGCGTGAATACGACCAAAAACTGATCCATCCGGCGCTAGGGCCAATAGCGGCAAATCGGCTGGGATAGGTGGCCCCGAAATTCCAAGTGCCGTGGCCGCCCATCGAATGGCCAGTTAAGTAAATGCGGGATGGGTCGGGATGAAATTCTTCCTGCGCCTGTTCGAGCACTTCGAGCGTATCCAGGCGCCCCCAGTCTTCCCAATCAAAACCAAAAGGCCTACGGTTGGTAGGCGCCACCAAAGTCCCCCAGCGTTTGGGGGCATACGCATTGGCTTGGCCGATGGCTTCCACACTGGCGCCATGCAGAGACAGAAAGAGTGCTTGATTCTTGTTGTTTTTATCAGCTGAAAGAGACGGCTGCACAGCATAATATTGCACACTGCCATCAATCCCGCTGATAAATGTGCGTTTGTAACTTTGGCCGTCCTGTCGGACTTGGATTTCAAGTTCTGCCTGATCCAAACGATTCAATTGCTCACCTTGATCTTGCAGCAACTCCAGCGTGAGTTTGACCGTATCAGCATTCCAATTTGCAATCACAGGCAATTGGAATTTCACTTTGCGCTGGCTGAGTGGCAGTAAGCGGGGCAGGGAAGTGATCGTTTGAATGTTGTTGCTCGTCGAAACACGAAGACTGCAATGCTCTAAACTGTTATTGGAGGCGTTGATCACAAGAATCGCACCCCATTGAGTGCGCTTTTCACCCATACGGTAATGGGGCAAGGTGGTATCGCCTTGGTTGAGAATGGCTTGCGATTCAGGCGCTGCCAATTTGGCCTGCAAGCGTCCGCGGCTGCATTGAAAGAGAAAATGATTGGCGCCTTGTTTCAATTGAACCGGCGTCTTAACAAAACCCCACCTGTAGGGATCACCATAATGTGGAACCCCATTCACCCACACAGTAGAATGGCCTTGGGCATCCAACAAGTAGATTTGTCCCGCATTGGCTTCAATAGAAAAATAAACATACCCCCCACGCAGCGCGCGGCCCTGAAACCACCCCTCATCATCGGCTTCAATAGTCTCCCAGGTATGTTCCCCCAGGTCATCATGCGAAATTTTCTCGCCTTCCTGCGGCGCTTCCCATTCGTTGTTGGCAAGTTGAGCCTGAATCAAATCCTTACGAACGGGAATCCGTCCGCGCTCGACAACACCAGAAATCGCCAAACCTTTCTCAAAAACAATTGTTTTATGGTTATCGGTGATTCCAGTTGGAACAAGTGTAAATAGCAAGACAATAGTGGAGAAGAGTGTTTGAATTTTCATTGTCTATCCAATCGTAATAGGTCAGTCATATGAAGTGAATTATAAATAATTTGAATGGGGTTTTCATTCCTCCCCCAATGAAATGGGGGAGGTTAGGAGGGGGTTAAAAGATGTATTAATCGTATCTATTCAACCCTCCCCTAACCCCTCCCAATCCTGAGAGAGGAATTACTTCAATAGACAATAAAATAAGCCATCTCAAAATGAAAGGGACCAAAGGAAAAGGTCAAAGTTGTCGAATGACATTCACTCATCCTGAAAACCGATACAACACATAATCCCCTTCACGGTGAACTTCTTCAAGATACCGGTCGCGAAATTCTTCCCAGACTTTCTGTTCGTTTTCTGATGCCATTTCCAATGCGGTTTGATTGTTCATCACCCATTTCACATTCAATTCGCGTAATTGTTCTGCTATGTATTCAGCTCCTTGTTCGGCCCATTTTTGCATTGGTTCCCCGAAATGGGCCCCGCTGACAATATACGGCCGGTCCAGGTAAAACAAATAGCCGGTGCGATACCCATAAAGTTCCTCATTTTGGGGTACGTGCTGATCCATCCACTCTTTCATGCGGAACAGTTCGCGGTCGACCACTTCACGCGAAGTCAGCCATTCTTCACGTCCTGTTTCGCTCAGTGCAGGCTGCCCGAACCAATTGATATTGGGGCTGCGCAAATAGAAATAGCGTTGCTGCGCAAACGTGAGAAACAAACAGACCAACATCAAACGGGTAACCCAATGTCCATACGAAGTGTGCCTTTCAATGGTCGAAAGCATGAGTGTTATCAATAAGACCACGGCTCCGTAATTGACAGCGAATAAGCGGGCGATGTCAGACCCCCATAGCAGTGTGAACAAGCCATACGCAATGGTGCATGAAAAAACCGGCAGCCGCCATTCACGCTTGCGATATATGTGCAGCACAATTACTGCGAGTAATCCCAAAAAGAAAATCAAATCGGCGTTGTACAACAGCCAGTTCAAGTTTACGCCAATCTGCCCCAAAAACTCAGAAAGAGAATCGGATTTAAGGATATTCAATCCATGATTGTTTGCGTTAGAAAGCATAGCAGGGACAAAATGCTCTTTCGTAGGGAACACCGTTCCCAACATGGGGTATAATGGATTTTGAGTGTATATCCACGATTTGATCAACCATGGACTCATCATCAACCAGGCGATTGCAGAATGGCCCACCCATAGTTTGAATCCAGTTTGAAATGTTTCTTTGCGCAATACAAAAAACCAAATCAAAAGCAGCAGCCACTCACCTATGTATCCAAAAAGCACACCGTTGAATTTTGTCCCCATCGCCATACCACAGAACAAGGCCGCAAACCAAAAGAGTTTGCGATTGCGTGTTTCCAGCGCTGTCCACAACAGCGCCATCGAAAGAAACACATGAAAATACACCGCTCGCTGCACATTCACCATCACCGGCAGGCGAAAATGCATGCAGCATAAATAAATTGCGATAGCAATCATGCCCCATTGGGCTGAAGCATAACGGCGGGTCACACTCCAGAGCAACAAAAGCAGTGGGAAAAAATGGCAAAAGATAAACGCTTTGGCAGTGGTATCGTTGCCCACCACAAGCGATAAGGTGTAATGCAGATGCACGTTCATGGGGTAATGCGAAGGCATGTTGAAAGGAACCAGCTGAATGAATCCCCCGTTCATAATATAACGCAGCGGCGCCGCCAAATGATACCAAAGCGAATCGACCTCACGTTCGGGTACAGCCGCGCCCAAGGCATAGATCAACAGAAGAATCAATATAATGAAACTGGCCAGCAGCGATGAAGCAATATAAGGCGCCGCTTTACGAACCATCTGGCGGCATTCACGAAAGAAAGCGGGAAAGAAAAACACAGTGCCCAGAATGGCAAGCGGGACCAACACCCAAAAACGCAATCCGCCCACAAGTCCCAAAGCGAAATATAAATAAGAAAAAGCCGCTTCCCCCAAACCAAACGCCAAAGCCATACGAAAGCTATAAGCCAAATTGAATTGAATGCGCTTCTCGAGTTCAATCCCAACGGCCCAAACCAAGGCAAACTGCCATACGCCTAAAAGATAGTTAATCATAAACAAATAAGATTCACACTTTAATCATCACTATATCATTACAATTGAATGGCATTGATGTTTACGTTTTCCTTTTTACTCTAGTACTCCATGACATTTAAAGGGTAGCATCGGCTTCTAGCCGGTGTGCTTTTCTTGCTACAACCCTGAAATTCAGTTAAAACGAACCAAAGATATATGAAATTTTGTAAAATCAATATCCATTGGGGAGGGCGAATCTCCTGATGAGCCGGTTTCACCCACTACCTTCGATTCACCAACCGAGGCTCGGCTGGCTATATCAAGATGAAACACAAATTGTAGGGTGGGCTTTAGCACACCAACGAATCGTATGCATAACCAATTAGAATCTTGTAACTTATACAAGGTGTTTCATACAAGGAGGGCGAGGCTCCCGCCGAGCCGGTTACTCGTTCAAGTGGAACATCTGGAGAATCACCCTCCACACACAATATCCCAAATTGATCTTAAGCGAATCACATTAGATCCGAACCCGCCCTTTCACCATTAACAATGTACCAACCCCATCACTCCACCCGTTGGATCCTCGCCCCCAATTGGCTCAGCCGTTCATCCAACCGTTCATAACCGCGGTCGATTTGTTCGATGTTTTGGATATCACTCATGCCTTCGGCGCACAACGCCGCCATCACCAACGCCATTCCGGCTCGAATATCCGGGCTGCTCATGGCGTGGCCATACAATTTGGAAGGCCCCACCACCACAGCCCGATGGGGGTCGCATAAAATAATGTTCGCTCCCATCGAAATCAAGCGGTCCACAAAAAACAATCGGCTTTCGAACATTTTTTCAAAAATCATCACTGTGCCTTCCACCTGCGTGGCAATCACAGTGGCAATGCTGGTCATGTCGGCGGGGAAGGCGGGCCAGGGGCCGTCGTCGATTTTGATCATCGAGGTATGCAAGTCCGGGCTGATCTTCATCGGCTGCTCTTGGGGAACCAGAATATCGTCTCCCTCACACTGCACCCGAATCCCCAACCGTTCAAACCGGTGCAACACCATGCGCAAATAATGAGGATTGGCATTTCGAATGCGAATGCTCCCCCCCGTCACCGCCGCGCATCCGATAAAACTTCCCACTTCAAGATAATCCGCCGCAATGCGGTGCGAGCCGCCTTTCAGTTCCTGAACGCCTTCAATGGTCAATACGTTGGAGCCGATCCCGCTGATATTCGCTCCTAAACTGTTTAGAAACAAACAAAGTTGCTGCACGTGCGGCTCTGAGGCGGCGTTGCTGATAGTGCTTTGCCCCTCGGCGAAAACGGCCGCCATCACCAGGTTTTCCGTCGCCGTCACACTGGCTTCGTCAAGCAAGATGTCAGCGCCTTGCAGCGGCCCATCGCGCCACACGTGGTAATAACGTTGAGCGGCTTCAAAATTCGCTCCCAAGGCTTTGAATCCCCACAAATGGGTATCCACACGCCGGCGGCCAATGCGGTCCCCTCCGGGAATCGGAAGTTTGACGCTGCCGCATCGAACTAGCAGCGGCGCCAGCAGCACAATCGAGGCCCGTATCTTGGCGGCCTGGTCTTCTGGAATGGTTTCCGTGTTAATATCTTGTGCTTCAATTGTATACGTGTGATTATTAAAGCGTGTCACCTTGGCGCCGCACGCTTCCAAAACCGTAAGCATGGTTTGCACATCACCGATGCCTGGCGTGTTTGAAATTTTTACGGGCTCAGCAGTCAGCATGCTGGCAGCCAATATGGGCAGAGCTTCGTTTTTGTTTCCCGCCGGCTCAATCACCCCCGACAATGGCGTACCGCCTTCCACAATGAATCTTGACATCTCGGCACCTTATTCATTTCAAAGTTTAAGAAGAATCGATTCTATTTGGAAAACTCTTTGCCTCCAAACAAGATTGTTCAAGTGTAACAAATAGTTTTCAGTGTTCCATTAGGTTCCGATTCGTAATTGTTGAAATCCTACAATGGTCTACTTCGAAACCCAAGGAAGACTGAAAGTAGAAAGAATAGAAATTTCTATGTTTCAATGATATAGGCAAAAATTTATTTTCATTTTGTGAAAAAAAAGCTATCCAACCCACTTAAACTTCTGTATAATCATAAAAAAATTTGTGTGGTAGGTGTAACATTTTCGTCAAACTGAAAAAAAATTTTTTTCGAACTATTGATTTTTTTTCTTGACAAAGTAATATTAAGTGTAATATAAATATATGGATTGAATATCCCCCTGAAAACGAACTACGCCGTTTCGTTCGGAAACAGGGAAAAAAACAGGCAGGGAGGTAGAAAGACCCATGGCAACTACGAAGAAAGCCACGGCGAAGAAATCTACAACCAAGAAGAAGGCAGCGGCGAAAAAATCAACGGCAAAGAAAAGCACGGCAGTGAAAAAGTCGACGGCAAAAAAATCAACAGCTACGAAGTCAACAGCCAAGAAGAAAACAAGCGCCAAGAAAAAATCGGCTGCCAAAAAGTCAACGGCCAAAAAGAAAGGTACAGCCAAAACAAAATCAGCACCCAAAACAAAATCAGCTGCCAAAAAGTCTGGTGCGAAAAAGAAAGCCACTGCAAAGAAAGCCACTGCAAAAAAATCGACTGCGAAAAAGAAGACCACTCGCAAGAAATAAACCTGCAGTCTTTCTTTCAGCATACCCTAATGTATCCGCATGTGTCTGTCATCATTGAAGATAGGCAAGTGTGATTTAGTTCGTGCGTATATAGTGGGTGTGTTGTGTTTTTTATGAGTATTCGTTTGAATTGGGTATGAATTCGGTTGAGGGGCATCTTCACGATGTTGTGAAGGTGCTTTTTTTCTCTTTTGAACTTGTTGAAAATTTGCTATGATTCTTCTTGATTTCATTTCACACTTTCCGGGTTGGGGCATACGGTAGCAATAGCACAAACTAGATTCAAATACATGTTGTGAGGATGGCAATGAAAGAAACCAATCTCCGCCCCTTTAAATCGGCATTTCAATCCGGGGAGATCATAGATTTAATTCGCCGTTTGGATGGCATTAAAATTGATCCCGTTCGCCTTCATTATTACGAAAAGACCGGTTTGATTCGGGCAAGTGTCCGGCCGGCTCAAGGCTGTGGCAAACACAAACTATATTCTTTCGGAGACCTTGTTATGCTGCGATGGTTTCTTCAATTGCGCAAACAAGGCCTGAGCATGCAAAAGGTTCGGCGCGGCATTTCGTATCTGAGAAAAAACATGCCCCGCTTTGTTGAACGCCCATTGGAAAATGAACTCTTTTTTGTAACCGATGGGCAGGATATGTTCGCTCTGGTGAATGGAGAAGAAGCGATTTCACTGGTTCGCTCCCCCGGCCAGCGCTATTTCGGAATGATCATTTACGACTTTAAAAAAATGATCGACGACACTCGCGAAGCCATCGCCCAAGCAGCATAACAAACAGTAGTTCCGAACCTGTCATTTTTTGCGCAAAACTTTCCTCCTCCAGATTCCTGGAGGAGGAATTTTATTTTCCATGCTTTCATTCGAATGTTCCATTGAGGAGGGCGAGGCTCCCGCCGAGCCGGATTGCTCC
>CAZEZQ010000090.1:0-1795 GCA_964516245.1 uncultured bacterium
TTTAAATCGTCTATTAACAAACGATAGTGCATCGATTCGAACGTGACTTCATGAAAACAAAAAAGTCCCGCACCTGAGGCGCGGGACTTTGGTTTGTACCATTAAAATAAGCAGAGTTAGGTTCCTCGGTGGCCCACCAGTGCCCTGGTAAGGTGCCAGAATCCGATTGGATTGCCACGACCAAGCCGAATAACGGCCAGACGCTTTAGTACCCGTTTTTTCTGTTGTGAGTCCCTGATGTATGGCACGAGCGCTTCATTGGTCAGAAGTGCAGCAAAACCGACCGTCTGGCCATTGTGCTCGGCCACCAGGATTTTCTTGGCCATTCCTTCGCTGCAACGTTCGATCCATTTGCCGAATATGGATTTCACGCTGTCGCGGGAGAAGCGGACCTCCTGATAAAAATGGCTGAAGTTGTGGTTCTCTATGGCGATGCGTTTCACCGCCGGGAGGTCATCCTTCTGAAAATCTCTGATTTCCAAAGAATCATATTGAGCTGAGGGTAATGTGTCAACTTGTTTTTTGTTATTTTGCAATGAGAAACGTGCTGATGTCCCTACCTGTATAAATCCGTTTTTTTGCAATTCGTATAAAACCGTATGTTCATGCGCCCCAATACGGATTGAAAACAACCCATCATATTCTTTCACAAGTGATTGCCGGAACGTTGTGAAAAAGGGGATTGGGGTTTCTCTCTTGAAACCGAAACAATAAAACGGCTGGATTTTATAGTAAGCCAAGCCAAAATGTTTGCTATGCCACGATGAGTATTCAATTCCGGCAATGGCAATGAGTTCACCTTTGTCAATGTATAAATTAAAATTTGGGTAGGATCGTTTCCGGACGCGCTCACAGATTCGGTCACGGTGAAAATCAGAAATTTCCGGTTGGGCCAAATATCCGGCATAATAGAGGTCACGCGATTCGCGTTGTCGGTCGAAGGCGTGCTGAATCATCTCGATGTGTTCATTATCGGCTTGAGCAATCTCCATAGTTAATCATAAATCATAGCGATTGGTTAAAATATCACAATGTCATTTTTGCAGAAACTGCGTTCCTTTTTTATTCATCACCCCAAAGTGATTCGTACTCCTCCGAAACCGGCACTTCCCGAAGCCGTTATGGATTATCTACGCCACATCCCCAAAGCCGAGATTCATGTGCATTTCGAGGGGAGCCTATCTGCTGATGTCATCTATCAATTGGCGAGAAAATATGATGTAGAAGACGTGCAAACTGAAAATGACGCGAAATGGTGCCTAATGTTTCGCGATCCTCACGATTTTTTTCATCAACTATTGTTTGTGTCTTCTTTGCTGCGCGAACCCGAAGATTTTCGCATGGCGGCGAAAGAGATGGGAAAACGGTATTTGGATGAGAATATACAGTATGCTGAAATCACCTTCGCGCCTCACAAGTTTATCCGCGCTGGGGTGGAGTATGCCCAAATGATGAATGCCATCGATGAGGGCTTGCGCGAAGGCAGTGGAGAGAAGTGCGAGTTTCGCTTTATTATCGATGTGGTGCGCGATTTGGGGCCAGAGATCGGCATGGAGATGATTCAGATTGTAGAACAGTATCCTCACCCCAAAGTGGCGGCTGTTGGCCTGGGGGGCGGCGAGCAGCATGTCCCCGAATTGTTTGTGGATATTTTCCGGTATGCTGAATCTCTGGGGTTGCAAAAAACCGCGCATGCGGGTGAAGGGCGCGGCCCGCTCTCGATTTGGGGAGCGTTGCGCTCGTTGGGAGTGAAACGGCTCGATCATGGGGTGCGCTCGCGGGAAGACCCCAATTT
>CAZEZQ010000090.1:1805-5061 GCA_964516245.1 uncultured bacterium
AGTGGATTACTTGAGCGAGAATAAGATTGCATTAAACCTATGCCCTACCAGCAACACCATGCTGGGGGTGGTGGCCTCAATGCAATCGCACCCCATTCGCGAGTATTACGAACGCGGCATTCCTGTTAATGTGAGTACGGATGACCCTGCATTTTTTCGCACCACATTAACGGAAGAACTGGGGAACCTGCTCACCTATCATGGATTCACGGTGCAAGAGGTTCCCGGTTTAATTGGCAATGCGCTTCGGGCTTCTTTTCTGCCCGAAAACGAAAAGCCCAAGTGGATCAACGCGGTTCTCGACGAGTCTCACCAGTTGGCGCAGCGGTTTGAACTGGCTGGGGGATCGTAAGCGGTTCGTTCTGCCGCCACACCCGGCGCGTGTTGTATTGCAGCAAATAATCGATATTGGCGTCGGTTAATGGATATTCCTCTCCCGCTGGCGGTGGATAGGCCGGCATGGCTTTGTGAGGCAAAGGCTCAACCGTTTGCCCGAAGGCAGTGCTATAATCCTGGTCTTTTACCCAACCTCTGAGATGGGCGAAGAAAGTGGGTGAGGTATTGATATCTTGGCTCTTATCTTCAAATTGAACCGCCACTTCATCTCCTGGACCCATAATAATGTATTGATCGTCGAATTCCTGCAACAAAGAAAGTACATCCCCATACCGTGTGTAGTTGCCTAGTGCGTAATCCCAGCGCTGGTTGGTGGTTCGTTCCGAATAGTCATACCAATGGGGCCCGACCCCGTTGAGATTGTATTCACGCGAGAAGCCGCCGTAGTGCAATTGGGCAGACTGCAAGGGATGATGCTGTATCTCAAAACCATCCAAAATGGGAGAGGGATCGACCCAGATACGATCCCAATGGATTTGCAATGTGGAGACAATGCGCAGTGTTCGATCTTTGGTGAGGAAGATTTCCGAAATATCAAGCGGCACAGTTTTCAGCTTGCCCGCAGGGAAGCCCATTGGATTGATTACGGTTTCCCATTCGCCTGCTTGGTTTTTAACTTGTACATAGGGCATAACAAAATCCATGCTGGGGTGTTGCTCCAGCGAACGGGCGACGCTGGAATTGGGCCAATCGACATAGCCGGCCATGAACAGATAGAGGGTTTCTACATTTTTATAGTGATTAAGATCGATGGTGAATGAATATTCTTTGCCTACTCCTTCGAAATGCCCGATTTCAAAGGGACGCAAGTAGCGGGTATCGTTGGCGCGGATGAGATGGGTTACATCGTTGCCGCGATGATCGATCACGCGCTGCGGTGGACGGGCATTTTCGGAAACCCCTGCCAGTTCGAATTCGGGGAAGGGAGGCACGGTGAAACAATCGGTGCTATAGATCTCATCGGTATCGGGGTGGGTGGCGCTAAGCAACTCCACTTTGTCAAAATAGGTGAGTTCACGCAGTTCTTCGCGAAAAAGCAGATTGAATTGGCCGTTTTTGGCTTTGAGTTGATCACCGCGAATTCGGACATATTCATACGAGCGCGGAGGGAAGAAACCCCCGCCAACATAGAGCCCCACCGGGCCGGTGGAGAGCCCATCTGCAATGAATTCATATTCGCTGCCGTTCCATGAATAAACGAAGGGGCATGATCCAGCATAGCCGGGGCGTTCGGTGACAGAGATAATTTGTCCGGCGGTGGCATGGATGATGTTTTGAAAGATGCCGTTGGGCCAGGTGATGCGCAGCACATCGATCTTGTCACGATTGCCGAGACCGAGATGGACGGTTTGCGAAGCTAACTCTTTCTTTTGATAGAACAAATCATGTTTGACTTCGATTTTGCTGCCGAAACCGTCGCTGGCGTTTTTCTTACCGAGAATATCAAGTGTGATGGAGTGGTTTTGGCTGCCGTTGGTGTTTTCGTAGGCAGTCATGGCATCTCGACCGCAAATAATGAGGTCTATGTCACCATCGAAATCAAGGTCGGAGGGCAGAGCGTTTTCTAGGGATATTAATGGTGAAAAATTATCGATCAATTGAAACGGTTGCGAATCCTGATTGAGTAATAAACCAATGTCTCCTCCTCCTTCATAAATACGAAAAAGAAAATCTTGGTAACCATCGTTGTTGGCATCAAGGATAGAAAGAATCCGATCTGAATTTAGTTTTCGCTTCGTTATACCTGACGCCATGTTATGCCTGGTGAATTGGCCGTCTTTCAATGAATAATAACACAAACCCACGGGAAAATCGAAAACGATAATTTCCATATTGCCGTCATTATTGATATCGTTTGCGGTAAGTTCGGGAACCATATCTGAAAAGGCGGCAATTTGATAATCAGTTTCCGCAATCATTTGAAATCGCATTTCCCTCAAATTTTCGAACACTTCAAATTTTACCCTTTCAATATGGTCTTTGGTTGAAAGGCGCACAATATCCAAATCGTTGTCGTTGTCCAAATCGGATAGGGTCATACTGTGGCTTTTCCCCACAGGGAAACCTTCAATATTGTTGGTGATCTCTGTAAATGAGCCATCAGCGTTATTTTGGTAAACATGATCGCCTTCGGGATGAGCAACAAACAAATCCAAATCGCCTTCATGGTCGTAATCGGCGAAACAGATGTCTTGTGCCTTCGTTAGGTTGATTCCAGAATCTGTGGTCACCTCTCGATATGCCTGATCTTCTTGTTTTTGTAAAAGAGTAAAGTGGTTGTTGGAATAAAGAAGGATATCAATATCGGCATCATTGTCGTAATCAACGAATTTGGCTCCATTAGAAGGTTTTTCAAGCAACACTTTTTTTTGTTTCAATTCAACATTCGAATCAAGAGTTAGCAAAATGGTCTGATCTTGGGTTGAGAAGATAATGTTGTTTTCACGTTGATCGACGTTGAGAAAATGATCCAACGCCGCGGCTTTTTTTTCGCCAAGTTCATTTTGAATAATTTTTGACCATTCTACGTTCTGTTCGAACTTAGGCGTCAAATCGGATGTAAGATTCACCTGCTCGCCCATGGGGATGTCAAAATCAATTTGGGTAAAATATTCACCTTCATCAAAGTAATCCGTGGGGAGGTTTTCTTCATCTTTTTTAAGTTCTTGAAAGCGTTTTAACAGTTCCCGCATGCGTTCCATATCTTTCCCGCGCATGGCGAGAGCGAGTTGGTAGGTGGCGGCGGAATGATCGGGGTCTTGTTCTAATATCCTGCGAAACCACTCGATGGCTTCTTCTTTTTTCCCAATGGCGGATAGCGCCAATCCGAGATTGTATTGCACTGGGATATCATTGGGAT
>CAZEZQ010000090.1:5071-11355 GCA_964516245.1 uncultured bacterium
GGGATCGATTTCATAGGTGCTGCGAAAGTAGGTTACCGCTTCTTCATTCTGCCCCCGTTTTTTGTGCGCCAGCCCCAAAATATAGAGTGCGTGAGGATGGCCGGATTGCTTTTCCAAAGCGTTTTTAAGCACATCGATGCATTGTTGGGTTTTGCCATCGTGGTAAAGGGCAATGCCTAAATTCACCTGGTCATCGATTGTACCAGCTTCTTTTTGAAGGGCTTGCTCATAATAACTTATGGCTTTGTTAAACTCGTCTTGTTCCATATATGCCTGGCCCAAAGCACGCAGCCGGTGGATAGAGAGATCATTTTGACTATTGGTGAAAAGTGGTTCCCCAATATTTACGAGTATGAAGAGACTACAAAAGATACAGAACTTTTGCATTTGCATATAAAAATATCCTTTCACAATTTCATTCGAATAAATTATGATTTAAATAGAAATTTTATGTTTCCATCTTTCCTACAGTTTATGGGTACTATACTATAAAGCCCACAAACAAGTGAAGATAGGAAAAACCATGCAAGGAAATCAGGATGAATTACGGGACTAGAGTACCGGATACGGCTGAAAAATATAGCGGCTATTCAGTGATTTCGAATGATATCCCTCATTTGGAGATGGATGAGGAGATTTGTGATATGGTCGCTGCCGCCTTAAAAGAAGATATTGGTGATGGAGATGTTACCACTCTGGCGACAATTCCATCCAATCAAATCGGCCAGGCACGAGTCATTGCCAAAGAAACCGGTACTCTCTGTGGTTTGCCTTTGTTTATTGAAGTGTATCGTCAGATCAACAAAGATGTACAACTGAAATGTTGGGCCCATGAAGGGCAAATGATATCTCCAGGACGCACCATATTATCGATGAACGGCCTCATGAGCGCAATTTTGATGGGCGAACGGGTGGCGCTGAACATGTTGGGGATGATGTCTGGGGTGGCCACAAGCACTTCGGAATTTGTAAAAGCAGTGCGCCATACCGATACGAAGATTGTTGATACACGCAAAACCATCCCCAACCACCGGAAGCTCCAAAAATATGCCGTGCGGGTAGGCGGTGGCGCGAATCATCGCATGGGGTTATATGATATGGTTTTGATCAAAGACAATCATATCGATACATGTGGTGGCATTACTCAATCCGTTCGTGCCGTACGGGATAAATGGGGGGATCAGTTTCCTATTGAAATAGAAACTCGAACGTTGATGGAAGTAAAAGAGGCTGTAGATGCCGGAGTTGACCGTATTATGCTTGACAACATGAGTATTGACACCATGGCGGAAGCATTAAAAATTGTGAAAGGCCGATGTGAAACGGAGGCCTCGGGTGGAGTGAATTTGCACACTGTTTCGTTTATTGCTGAGTGTGGAGTCAATTATATTTCTATTGGCGCCTTGACCCATTCCATGCGATGTATTGATTTTTCACTATTGGTAGACAAGTAATAAAAAGCCTTGAACCTTGACACTTTATAAGTTTAAGGTTCTAATGTTGCTTTGAATAATTGCTAACAAGCCGTGGGGATCCCCCTCGGCTTTTTTAACGAATGAATACAAGAGTTTGATTATGGCAAACAAAACTTTGGCATCAATTATTCTAGCAGCCGGTGACGGGAAACGCCTGCGCTCGCAAGTTCCGAAATCATTGCATACGATCTGTGGGCGTCCCATGATTGAGCACATCCTCAGAAATACAATAGATTTGGTAAGCGACAAACAAGTAGTAGTGATCGGTTTTGCGAAAGATATGATGGAAGAGTCGCTTAAAAAATTTAATGTAGAATTTGCTCTACAAGAAGAACGATTGGGCACAGGGCATGCAATTATGTGTACCAATGAAAATTTTAAAGATTTTGATGGGGATGTATTGGTGTTGGTGGGTGATGCCCCTCTTTTGACGACTGAAACTGTGAGTAAACTTATCGACCGGCATCGGCATCAAGACGCGGCTGCAACGGTATTGACGACCATAATGGAAGATCCAACAGGCTATGGCCGCATTTTACGGCATCAAGATAATACGGTGATGTCGATTGTAGAAGACAAAGATGCCAACATCTACGAAAAAAAGATTGAAGAAATCAATACAGGTACATACGTTTTTGACAGCAAGAGTCTTTTTGCGGCATTAAAAGAAATCACCCCAGAAAATGAACAAGGGGAATATTATCTTACAGATGTAATTCATATTATGGTGAAGCGAAAACAACGGGTTGAGGCGTATATTGCCAAAGATCCCGCAGAAACCATGGGGATCAATAACCGGGTGCAATTTGCCAAAGCCGAACGCATCATGCGTGACCGAATCTTAGAGCGATTGATGCTATCGGGTGTGACGATTGTTGATCCAGCAAGTACATTTATTGATGACAGTGTGGAAATTGGTACGGATACGATCATCAATCCTACTACATACATTTACGGGACGACAGAAATTGGAAATGGATGTCAAATCGGCCCATTAACCCAAATTGAAGATTGTCAAATTGGACAAGGCTGCATGGTAAACAGCTCATATTTACGTGGATGCAAGTTGCATCCAGGGATGAGCGTGGGTCCATTTGCCAATTTACAACACGAAGAAATTCGAACTGCACGAAAAGCGCATTAGTGATGCTATTCACGGCTCTGTATTGGAGGCGATTATGAAAAGATTAGATTTAAAAGCAAAAAACCGTTCGAAAACTGGAAAGGGTTCTGCCCGGAGCGCCCGCCGCAATGGATTTGTTCCCGCGATTGTTTATGGGGGAGATCTTGAACCCATGCCGGTTCAGGTGGACCGCTATACGGTCGAAATGGCGATGCAGGCGGAAGAATCTGAAAACCTTCTGGTGAATTTAGATATCGAAGGTGGGGAAAAAGAGACGCTGACTTTGGTTCGCGATACTCAGCACAATCCGCTAAGTGGTGATTTGGAGCATATGGATTTTTTGCGAGTATCAGTAGATAAAACCATCACGACTACAGTTCCTTTGCATACATCCGGCACTCCTGTTGGTGTGCGTATCGGAGGCGGAGTGTTTGAACAAGTTGTACGTGAAGTGGAAATCGAATGCCTGCCGATGGATATACCGGATGAATTGATTGTGGATATTTCAGATTTGGACCTGAATGAGAGTTTGCATATTTCTGACATTCCACCAAATGAAAAATATACAATATTGACTGCAGCTGACCGTACCGTGGCCAACGTGGCAGAGCCAACCATATTGCAGCGACAAGAGGTTGAAGAAGAAGCTGCTGAGGGTGAAGCCGAAGAAACCGAAGCGGCTGAAGGCGAAGCCGAGTAATAAGAGTAAGGGATTTTCCCTAAAGCAATTTCATGATTTGGTATTTGGTCGGTTTGGGTAATCCAGGAGCAAAATATGAGTCGACACCTCATAATGTAGGCTTCGAGCTCATCGATCGTCTCTCATCCCGCTGGAATATACCCATAAAAGAATCCAATCCCCTGTTCCAATTTGGATCAGGGGATTTTCAAGATATCCCTTTGGTGCTCGTCAAACCGATGAAGTATATGAACCGGTCTGGGGCGGCCTACAAGCGTTTAATGGCAGATCCGGATTTTGATACCCATCGATCACTGGTATTGTTAGACGATATTCATCTGGAACTGGGAAAATTACGCCTTCGAAAAAAAGGCAGTGAAGGCGGCCACAATGGTTTGGCGCACATCATTCAATTGGCAGGAACCAAAGAAATTCCCCGCCTTCGAATCGGTGTCGGTGGCAATGAAGAAGATTGGATCGAGCATGTCTTGTCGCCATTCACGAAGAATGAACGTGAAATCGCCGATGAAACCCTCGACCGCGCAGAAGAAGCGGTAGAAACATTATTGTTAGAGGGGTTTGAGAAAGCCATGAATTTATACAATCGCTAACCGTACACCTCAACAGCCTTTAGAATCCCAGATATAATTCAACCGAAATAAAACAGGTGTGTTAGTGGTGTGACATTTATCATACCTAAATACAATCTCACTGAGGTGGAATCTATGGAACTCATCATTTCAGGCATTGCAGCTGTCGTATCCTTAGTGGTGGTGCTGATTCTCGCTTTAGGCGTTCGAAAGCAAGATCCCGGCAACGAAACCATGCAGGATTTATCCAAGCAGGTTCAGCTGGGGGCGCGAGCGTTTCTTAAGCGGGAGTACACGTGGGTCGCAACATTTGTAGTGGTCATCGTCATTTTGTTCTGTTTGGTGCCCTTTTTTAACAAAGAAATTGATTTGGGCGCAGGAACAGCGGCCTCGTTCGCGTTTGGCGCGATCATGTCTGCCATTGCGGGTTACATCGGCATGTCGATCGCCACAATGGCCAACAGCCGCACCACTCAAGCGGCGCTGACGGGCGGTTTGAAACAAGCGCTGGGTGTGGCTGTATCGGGTGGGGCCGTTATGGGGCTGTCTGTGGCGGGTCTTGGCCTCTTAGGTGTTGTGATTGTCTATGGCATAACCGGGGGAAACATGGAAATCACCAATGGGTATGCAATGGGCGCCAGTTTGATGGCCTTATTCGCCCGCAGTGGTGGAGGAATCTTTACCAAAGGGGCGGATATGGGCGCCGACCTGGTTGGCAAGGTCGAAGCGGGAATTCCTGAAGACGATCCCCGCAACCCCGCGGTGATTGCCGATAACGTCGGCGATAACGTCGGCGATGTTGCCGGCCTGGGCGCGGACTTGTTCGAATCGTATGTCGAATCGATCATTGCCTCGTTGGCCATTGCTACCGCGATGGCGGTGACTGTAAGTGTCGCTGGCGGCACAGATGGCGCAACGTTCTCTTTGCTTGTGATTCCCTTTGGAATCGCTTCCATTGGGTTAATTGCTTCCATTCTCGGTGTGTGGTTTGTGAAGGCGTTTGGTTCAAGCAAGCCGCAAAGCGCACTGATGGGAGGCACCTATATTAGTGGAATTTTAACCATTGTTGGTACATTCATTCTGGTGTACGCCATCGGGCAGAATTTTGAATATCAGCGTGGATTTGGCGATGTGGTTGAAACCTTTAGTTGGTGGACGCCGTTTGTCGTTTCGGTCATCGGTGTTGTTGCTGGTATGATTGTTGGGTTTACTAGTGAATATTTTACCTCGGCCGATTATAGGCCTGTTAAGAAATTGGCAGAAAATTCACAAAGCGGTCCGGCTCTGACAGTGACCGAGGGGATCGCGGTGGGTATGGAAAGTATCGCCATCCCCGTTATTGTGTTGGCCATCGCAATTATGGCTTCTTATTATTTCCTCGATTTTTATGGAGTCGCATTGGCGGCTTTGGGGATGTTAGCCACCACGGGCATGGTGGTGAGTGTGGATGCCTACGGTCCTATTGCGGATAATGCAGGCGGGATTGCAGAAATGGCCCATCTCGACCCCAAGGTTCGTGAGATCACCGACAACCTGGATTCGGTTGGAAATACAACTGCAGCCATCGGAAAAGGCTTCGCCATCGGTTCAGCGGCTTTTGCTTCGTTGGCATTGGTTTCTGCCTATATGGTTTCAGCGAATTTGGATGCCTCAAAAATCTCTCTGATCAATGTGAACGTTATGGCCGGTTTGTTGCTTGGAGGTATGTTGCCATATTATTTCTCCTCCCTGTTATTCCGGGCAGTGTCGAGAGCGGCGTACAAAATGATTGATGAAGTTCGCCGCCAGTTCCGTGAAATTCCTGGGCTCATGGATGGCACCGCCAAACCGGATTCGGCGCGTTGTGTCGATATTAGCACCCAAGGTGCAATACAAGGGATGTTGGTTCCTGGAACGATTGCCATCCTGGTGCCGCCGGTGATTGGTTTTCTATTGGGGCCGGCCGCTCTTGCCGGTGTATTGATTGGAACGCTGATTTCAGGCTTGGCGCTTGGGTTGCAATGCGCCAATAGCGGTGGGGCTATGGATAACGCCAAGAAATATATCGAAGAAGGCAACTATGGCGGCAAAGGCTCTGATACCCACAAAGCCGCTGTAGTTGGTGATACCGTTGGCGATCCATTAAAAGATACGGTTGGACCGTCGATCAACATTTTGATTAAGTTGATGGCGGTGATTTCGTTGGTGTTGGCTCCCTTATTTGCGTAACGGCAAAAATGACATGTAAGTGATTGAATCTTAAATATTAGAATGAAAAGGGAAGATCGTAGCAACGGTCTTCCCTTTTTGTTTGCCCAGCGAAGCGGGCAAACCCGGCTTGCTAATAGAAGCAGAAAATGTCCTTGCCATGCATTCACATCACCCTCGATTTCAAGGATGCCAAGAAGGCCGCCAAATGTGGGGGGGCTGGTTTTGGC